>NZ_JBFBAO010000599.1:0-2271 GCF_040682255.1 Micromonospora sp. NPDC051296
GCTGACCATGCCGGTGCTCGCCATCGGCGCACAGGCGAGCCTCGGCGGCCAGGTGGCCGAACAGGTCCGCCAGTACGCCAGCTCGGTAACCGGCCTCGTACGCGATGATCGCCGCCTGTACGCGGTTGCGGACGTTGAGCCGGGTGAGGATCGTGCTCACGTAGCTCTTGACCGTGCCTTCCACCAGGAACAGCCGATCGGCGATCTCGGCGTTGGACAGACCCGCACCGACCAGCGCGAGCACCTGGCGCTCCCGCTCGGTGAGCTGGCCGGCCTGCTCGCGGGCGGCCTTGCCGCGGGACAGCCGGCCGGCGCCGAGCGTGCTGATCACTCGCGCCGCCACGGCTGGCGACAGGAACGCGGCCCCCTCGGCGACGGCATGCACGCCGGCCAGCAGATCCCGCGGATCGCCGGACTTCAGCAGGAAGCCGCTGGCACCCTCGGCCAGAGCCCGGGCGATGTACTCGTCCTCGGAGAACGTGGTCAGCATGATGACGCCGGTGCCCGGCACGGCGCTTCGGACCTCCGCGGCCGCACCCAGCCCGTCCAGCCGTGGCATGCGGATGTCCAGCAGAACGACCTGCGGCCGGTGCCGGCGCACCAACTCCACGGCGGCGTTGCCGTCGCCGGCCTCAGCGACCACCTCGATGGCCGAATCCATGCTGAGGATGCTCCGGATCCCGGCCCGGACCATCGCCTCGTCGTCCGCCAGCACGACGCGGATCTTCTCCGTCATCACTCTCCTCGGTCGTTGTGCTCAATTGGCTCGGCTCAATTGGCCTGCCCGGGCGTCAGGACGTCGGTGGACACCAGCCGGTCACCGCTGAAACAGACGCGGTAGATATCGGCGTCGGCCAGGAGATTGTGAGTGGAGAGGTAGTAGTGGCACTGCGCGCCGTGCGGGACCGGCAGGTCCTGCACGGCCCCAGGCAGCTCGTTGAGTTCGACCGACGGCAGCAGCGCGGACGCCTCTTGCCGGGGCTGGCCGACCTGGAGCCGCTCGAAGTCGGCCGGCGGCAGTACCGAGTTGAGCATCTGGAAGATGAATCCACCCACGGTCGCGGCCATCACCACCCCGATCGCGATCGGCAGCCCGACTACGATTAGCGAGCCCCGCCGGGCCCGCCGCTCGGCCCGGGCCTGCCTTGCGTCGGTCTCGGCGGCCGACCCGGTGTGCGGAGCAAGGTGTGAATCCGGTGCGGCGCCGTCGATCGGGGCGGGCCGGTTGGGCAGCTTGGCGGCGACCCGGAAGCCGCCCTCGCACGGCCCGGCCTCCAGCGTCCCACCGAGCAGCCGGACCCGTTCCCGCAGCCCGGCCAGCCCGTGGCCGCCGCTGGCCAGGCACGAGGCCGGCTCGGCTGGCGCGACCGCGCCGTTGGTGACCGTCACCAGCACGTCGGTGGCCTGGTAGGTGAGCTGGACGGTTACCACCGCGCCCGGCGCGTGTTTGGTGGCGTTGGTGAGCGACTCCTGCACCACGCGGTGCGCGGTGCGGTCGGTGAGTGGGGAGACTTCCACCGGCGCGCCGAACCGGTGCAGCTCGACCAGAGCCCCGGATGCGCTAGCCCGGGCGATCAGGTCCTCGATGCCCTCGTTGGCCGGCTCGGTGGGCGCGGCGGCACCATCCGCCCGCAGCACCCCGATGATCTCCTGGAGCCGCTGCGTCGCTTCGGCTGCGGCGACCCGCAGCTCGCCCGCAGCGGCGCGGCGCTCCTCGGACAGGTCAGGGGCGAGTTCCAGCGCGCCGGCTCGCAGCGCGATGAGGCTCAGCTCGTGGCCGAGCGAGTCGTGCATGTCCTGGGCGATCCGGGACCGCTCGAGCAGCCGGGTACGGTCGGCCACGATCAGCTGCTCGCGCTCGAGGTGTCGGGCCAGTTCCCAGCCACCCAGCATCAAGTCGCGGCGCTGCCGCAGGTAGCGGGCGGCGAGCCAGGGGAACGCGATCAGCAGCGGCGTGACGGCGACGGTGTAGGACCACTGCCAGTGCTCCTCGCTGACCGCGAAGCTGACCATCGTGCCGGACACCGCGACGGCGGTCCACCACCACAACGCGACCCGCGGCGGTGCCGGTGCCGTCCGGCCGCCGGCGAGGTAGGCCAACACCATCACGGCGAGGGTGAAACGGTCGATCGGGCTCCACGGGTCGACCGCGCTCAGCAGCACGGCGATGCCGAGGGCGGCCAGCGGCCAGCGCCGGCGCACGGCGACCGCGGCGGCCAGCGCGAGAGGACCCACCAGCTCCCGCCACTGGAAATCGCCCGGGCCGGCAGC
>NZ_JBFBAO010000600.1:0-2262 GCF_040682255.1 Micromonospora sp. NPDC051296
CGCGCCCGGCCGGCTCCAGCGCACGCTCATCTCGCTGGTGGACCTGATGGCGGCGGTGCCGAGCGTGGTGTACGGCCTGTTCGGCGCGTACCTGCCGCCCCTCGCGCCGGCCTCACCCAGCGACGCGTATCATTCGATCGGGTTGCGTCCGTTCTCAATGAACCACGGCGGCAGGCCGACGTTATCCCAGTCTGGCTCCGGCATCTCCGCCAAAGTCAGCCGCCTGCCCGTCCGGTCGTAGAAGACGATGGTGGTCCACTTGCGGTTGCCGGAAAGGACCTCCTCTGCGATCCACCGCATCTCCAAAGCCGTGCCAGGAGCGGAGTCCTTCTTCTGCAGCGCTATTTTGATCGCCTGGATGAACTGGTCCTGAGGGTTCGCACCGTCGAAGTTAAACAAGTCGACGTGCAGCGTGATCTGGGGATTCTTGATCGCCGCCTGCACCTTGCCCTTCCAGGTGTCCTTCGACTCCTTGAGGTAGTGGGCCAGGCCTCGCACTCGCGCGAACTCCTCCAGCCTGCCGCCGGCCATCGTACGCATACCGAGTGCGACGCCGCAGGGTTCCTCGTTGTGGACCAGAACCGGGGTTTCGCCGGCTAGGACGTAGAACGTGCGCAGGCTCGCGACGGACAGGTCGTAGACGGTGGTTCGCTCGGTGTACTGCTTCGTTTTGAGGACCTGCACCCAAGTGCCGGTACTGGTCCGCAGCATCTGCCCGGCGCGCAGGTCACCCGCCTGCACCCACTGCTTGATGTCCGCGACCCAGAAGGGATGGTTCGCGGTTGCTGTGACCCGATTGGTGGTGCCTCCGGCCGCCCCGTCAGCGTCGACGGTCAGGTCGACCAGCTTCTTGTGACCGGTACGGGCAACTGTCGAGGCCACCTGCCGGGACTCGGTGACGTCGGCATACGGGTCGGTCGTGGTAACCACGTCTCCGGCGCGGACATCCTCGATGGGCTTGGTTTCGCCGCCGGCCATGAGGACCGAGGTGCCGACCGGGAAGCTGGCGCCGGGCGCGCGGCAGGACCGCAGCATGGCGCCCAGCCGCGCGAGCATCGCCTCGTCAGCCAGGGACCGTACGACCAGACGCTCGGCCACCGCCGGCAGCCTCAGGCCGAGCAGACCCCGCAGACCGGTGAAAACGCGGGCACCCATGATGCCGCCTGCGGCCAGTTCCGTCAGAGATCCCATCACCCACAGGTCGAACAGGCCGAACGCGCCCATGGTGGCCTCGGCACCACCGGCCACGCCCAGAAACGTCGCGCAGACCATGTTGCAGAGGAGCATCGATACGCCGATGACCTCCACGGCCAGTGCGGACTCGAGGATCGTCTGGGTGAAAGCCAGCAACGCGTACATGGCGTCCATGCCGATTTCGGAGCCGAAGTTGACGCTCGGCGCTAGCCGCATGCATCGCTTTTGGTACTCGGCAGGGAAGCGGTCGCAGTAGTAGCTGTTCGACAGAGCTCGCTGCAGACGCTCGTCGGGCGTCTGCGTCACGTAGTTGAGGCAGTCCTTGTAGCTGTCCGTGCCCGGGTGGTTGCCCTCCCGGCAGTAGATCGCCTGCCGGATCCGTGCGTCCTCCGCTTCCTGTTTGGCCTTTTGCACGTATGCGGCGTACGCGTCGTCGTAGTAGCGTCGGGCGGTGTCGTAGTCCTTGCCTGCCTTGACGGCAGCGTCGTAGGCCCGGTCCGCGGCGCGGACGGCCTCCGCGGCATCGTGTTTCGCCGCTTCGTAGGACTGCTGCGCCCACACGGCGGACCGTGCTGCGTGCTGCGCGGCCGCGCTAGCCCGGTTGGCCGCTTCGAGGGCAGTACGGGCGGAGGCGGCGGCTCTCTCCGCCGCGGCCTGAGCCTCGTTTGCCGAAACGTTTGCCTGATTGGCGTACCCTGCCGCTTTGCCCGCAGATACCCTCGCCTTTTCCGTCCACATGGCCGCCTCACTCGCGGCGGCGCGCGCGGTCGCCGCCACGGCCTGCGCCTCCTCGGCATGCTGGACTGCCGTGGTAGCAGCGGCCGCCGCCTGCGATAGCAGGGCGCTGGCCTCGGCGTTATGCGCCGCCAGATCGTGGTCGTTGCGTGCGGCCCTGTGCTGCCCGGTCTCCAGGAACTGCTTGAGCATGACGGGCGGACCGTCGAGTGCGATCTGGGCTGCGGCCCTCAGTTCCGTTCCCTCGTCAGCCTCGGCCAGGATCCGGTTGGCGTCCACCCGGTCGTCCTGGGCGTCGGCAACGTGCTGGCCGGCGCGCAGGAAGTCGCGTAA
>NZ_JBFBAO010000601.1:0-2225 GCF_040682255.1 Micromonospora sp. NPDC051296
GCTATGCGGGCCGCCTTGACGACGCGAAGAGAACAATTCGGCAGGCAACACGGGCTACATGGCTTGACCAACGGTCAAGCAGCGCTACCGGACGGCGCACTTGACCGGCGTGGTCCCCAGAAAGTCAGAAAGGCCGGCCCGATGCTTCGGACCAGCCCTCTGACCTGCGTTTTTACCCTGTCGGGACGGCCGGATTTGAACCGACGACCCCTTGACCCCCAGAGATCGGCAACGCGGTCTCGTTCGGCTGCCGCCGCTGGTCGACGGTCTGGTAGCAGTCACCGTGGTTCAGTTTGGTGTCGTCGGTTGCTGTACTTCGCTGCTGTACTGGTCGCACCGCCGGCAGCGCCTCCGCTGCTCGACGGCGTGACCGGCGAGCGGAGGCGATCTGAACCCCTTACACCCAGGACAGGAAGAGATCATCGCCAATCGGACTGTTCAGTCCCGTGACAATGGCGGCAGTTGTCGAGACTTGCCGACGCTTGCCGCCCTTGGTCGCTCTCGGTTGTACCGGATGTGTACCAGGCGATCTTGGCGACGTCCCCCTCGCGTCCGACTCGCAAAGAGACTTGCGCCGCGTCGTTACGCTTCCTCGCGCAGGAGGTGCGCATGCTGGAGCACGGCCACGAGGAGCAGGATCTCCCAACACTCCACAAAGAGCTTGACGAGATCGACATTGAGCTGTCCGATATCTTCTCGGACACGACGCACACCTGGGGCATCACGGTCGGCAGGATGCACATCACCCGCAGGATTAGCTCTCAGGGCTGGTTCAAGATCTTCATCGGAACATGCGTCGGCAGCTTCGCCGCAGGAGCGCCTCTCTCGATCCTGGAGCCCACCCGTGAACTCGGCTTTGCCATGGTGGTTGGCTCCATCTTCGCCGGCGCGTCGCTCCTCACCCAGGCGTGGGCACTGCAAGTCCAAGCCGAGCGGGAGACAGGTCGGCGCATGTTCGGCCAAGGCCAACAGCGCCACGTCCGTCAGCTCATGCGACGTCGCGAGCAGATACTCGATGAGATCGATCGGCGCAACGAACTCGAACTGCACTGACGCATCGACTACTGGGCGTTGTATTGATCACGCTGCCAGGCGTCGCCAGCCCAAACGGACATCACGTCCCATCACCTCGGACGCAGTCAGTCATGGTTGGTCAGCTTTGGTTGCTACTGGCCTGCGTCGCACGGCCTGGCGACTGCATGATCATGGTAAGTGCGGTCGAACCACGTGTCGACCCGGTCAGCCATGATGGTGCACGTGCCAGACGATAACGAAAGCGCCCAGGTCAACGAGATCCGGCAGAGGCCCGCAACGCCTCTACCACTGCAAGGCTGGATTCAGCGCCATTGGGTAGACCTCTTAGTATTCGGCCCATTCGCCGCAGCACTTCTAGCCGCATTGCAGCTTTATGTAGTCTCGAATGGAGACGAGGCAGTATACCGTCATCTTGTACGGTCTCTAGACCTACAGGCCTTACTGCTTGCGGTTCTGATGCCACCCGCGATGGCCTTGGCGCTAACACTATCCACATTCTACCTTCTTTATTCGATAATCCACCTCGGAAAAAGGGTAGGGTCGAACCAGCATCTAACCGAAGGCGAGGCGCTTCGCGTAATATTCCCATTTGGGATCGCCGCACTGGTGGCAGTCTTCGCCCTGCCCCTATCTTGGACATTCTGCTGCATAGTATCGGCCTTGGTGGCGATAGTTACGTCCGCCTTTCTCCGGCGGATGGGCTCCGAACTCAAACCAAACAGCCTACTGCCACTCTTTCTCCTTACACCAGCCATGCTATTCGTCTTCCAGCTGGCAGACGGCCGGCCGTGGGTACCAGCTGAATCCGCCCTAGTCGGCAACTCAACGAGCGCCACGACTATCTATTCATTACACGAGCGAGAAGAACTAATTACTCTTATTGACCTGGGTGACGGGCGGTTGAAAACCTTACCTCTCACCTCAATCCGTGACCGGTCGGCGTGCAACGACCGAACGGCTGTCCCCTGGTATGGGAAGTCACTCGCTTCCTTCACACCTCGCAGCGAGAAGACGCGGATCAAAGAGCAGCCGGCGTGTCCAGTCCTTTAGGCAAATCCGCATTTCCTTGCGAAGCCGCGCGCTACCCTATGGCCATCCCGTCTGCCGCCGACCCACACACCGTGGAGCAGACCAGGGCCAGGGCGACAAGGTGGAGCGCCCTGCTGGACGAACGACCTTGTCGCCCTGGC
>NZ_JBFBAO010000602.1:0-2209 GCF_040682255.1 Micromonospora sp. NPDC051296
GTTGTACATCGGGATGACCACGGACAGCGTGATCTTCCCGGCTAAGTCTGTGCCCATCGATTGCCGGCCCTGTTCCGGACGCGAAGTCGCCTGATCCCCGCGCACCCGGCGTACGCAGGGGTAACACTTTTGCCGAGCCAGATAACGTACGCCTGGCCCAGCCATGAACGGCTGGCGAATGGCGGTGGCCGAGCGGCTTGAACTGATCAAGGAAGCCGCGCAGACATGGACATGACCAGTGCCAGGTGGCGCACGTCGACCTACTCGGGAAGTAACGGCGGGTCGTGCGTGGAGGTCGCCGACAATATGCCCGGTGTAGTGCTGGTGCGCGACACCAAGGACCGCGACGGCGGCGCTCTCCTGTTCAACCCTGGCTCGTGGCAGTCCTTCGTGAACCTGGCGAAGCGGATCGGTCCGCTGGGCTGACCATCAACGCGGTGAGAAGGCCCTGGCGTGCCGCCGAGGGCCTTCTTTGTGTGATCGTTGGCTTTGGAGCTGCGTGACACGCCGGGGGCGGAGCTGAGCCGTCGACGATCGGACCGAAACCGCCCCTGAGCTGGGGCGTCTTAGCTGCCGGTTAAGACACGCTTAGCTTCCACTGTCGTCCACGGGCACCCTTGGGTACGTCGATACGCTGCTCAGCGTTATCGTCAAGACACAAGGAGTATCCGTGGCCAGACGCGGACTGCACCGCCTCATCCGGCATCGTGGCCCCCGACGCAAGGCCGTGGTGCTCGGCGTCCTCGGCACGACGGTGGTGCTCGGGTTGGCGGCGACCATGGTGCCTTTACTCGCCGCCGACGACCTGTCGATTCCGGTGGTGGCCGACACCACCGCCACGATGGTGTCGCAGGACGGCGACAACGGCGTCAAGGCGACGCTGGCGACCTGTCCCGCCGGGTGTGACGGCAATCCGCGCGGTGCCCGGGAGGCGATCCTCGAATTCTCGGTGACGTCGCTGCCCGCGAACGCGGTGGGCGTCCGCGCGGTCCTGCGGGTGCACGCCTGGCAGGCGTTCGACGCGACGGTGACCGCGCACGCGTCCCGGCTGGATGCCCGCGCGGCCCGGCCGGCGCCCGCGCCGGTCGGCGCGGCGCTGGACGTGGTCGCCGGGGTGGGTCGGGGCTTCAACGAGTGGGACGTGTCGGGGCTGATCAGTGGGAACGGCATCTGGACGGTGTCGTTGGCACAGAGTGGACTGGCGACCCGCATCTACTGGGCCTCGGCGGAGAACCGCAACCCGGATCTACGTCCCCGCCTGGTGGTCAGCTACGGCGTGGGTGCCCGTCCGACGACGGCCGCGCCCAGCGCCGCACCGGGGCCCTCGGTCACACCGACCCGCGCGCCCGTCCCGCCGAGCCCGTCGCCGAGCGCCTCGCCCAGTGGGAGGCCGACCCCGGCGAACCCCAGCTCCACCCCGACCCCACCGGCGGCGGACGCGGGCCGGTGCGGGACGGTCTCGGACAAGCTGGTCCCGTCGTGTGGTGCCTGGTGGGGGATGTACTCGCCGACCAACCCGGCGACCTGGGACCACGGCCGGGCCATCACCGATATCGAGGCGCAGGTCGGCCGGGCCTTCGACGTCGTCCACCGGTACCACGACTTTTCCAACACCGGCAGCAACGGTGCCTTCCCGGACGTCTACCAGCAGCAGCAGATGCGCGAGGGCCGGTTGATGTTCTTCGCCTGGGAGACCCGGATCTTCTCCTCCGGCGCGGTGTTGACCTGGAAGGACGTCTACGGCGGGGGACATGACGCGACGATCGACGCGGTCGCCGGCCGGATCCGGGCCGTCGGTCAGCCGGTGTTCCTGGGCTTCGACCACGAGCCGGAGGACGAGCCGGCCAAGGGCAGCGACGCGGACTTCGTCCGGGCCTGGCGGTACGTGCACGACCGGTTCGCCGCGGCCGGCGTCCGCAACGCCGTCTGGGTGTGGACGATGATGGGCTGGTCCGGCCACTACGACCGGTACGCCGGGCTCTACCCCGGTGACCGCTACGTCGACTGGGTGGCCTGGGATCCGTACAACTTCCATGTCTGCAACGGCGGCACGGTCTGGCGGAGCCCGAGTGCGACGGTCGGCTCCTTCTATCGCTGGCTGGACGAGCAGGGTATCGGCGCGGGCAAGCCGCGGATGTTGGCAGAGTTCGGTACCAACTTCGACAGCGCTGACCCGACCGCCAAGCAGCGCTGGTTCGAGGAGTTCCCG
>NZ_JBFBAO010000603.1:0-2204 GCF_040682255.1 Micromonospora sp. NPDC051296
GCAGGACGGCCTGGCCGATCCGGGCGGAGAGGGTGAGGAAGCCACGCCGGGCCGCGTACTCGATTCCGGCCGCGGCGGCGAACGACACGGCGACGGCGATCAGCGGGCCGGGCCGGCCGGCCCGCAGCGGCTCGATCGCCCGGTCGATGCCCAGCATGACCAGGTACGGCCCGGACATGGCCGCGGCGTTCTGGGTGAGCAGCAGCGCGACCGCGGCACCCAACCGGGCGCGGTGCGGGCGCAGCACGTCGTTCAACAGCACCCGGCTGCGGGCCCGCAGCCGGGCCACCGCCTCAGGGCTGGCATCCTCGGCGAGACTGCGATCGGCGTGCGGGTCGGGGGC
Source organism: Micromonospora sp. NPDC051296 (assembly GCF_040682255.1). NCBI lineage: Bacteria > Bacillati > Actinomycetota > Actinomycetes > Micromonosporales > Micromonosporaceae > Micromonospora > Micromonospora sp. NPDC051296. Next base: position 344 of record NZ_JBFBAO010000603.1, read on the forward strand.
GACTCCCCGCCAGTAGGCCGGGTCGGAGCCCGTTCCGGGCGCTCGGTGGGCCGGACTGGAGCCGTCGCCGGCCGTCCCGGCGGTCATGAGCGCACCAGCGGGAAACCGCCGGTCGCCGGGTCGGCCGGCAGCCGAGGATGCGGCACAGCGACCGGCTCGGCCGAGAGCACCGCGCGGTACGCCGGCACGGTGGCCAGCAGTTCGGCGTGCGGGCCGACGGCGGAGATCCGGCCGTCCTCCAACAGCGCGACCCGGTCGGCGAGGGCGATGGTGGACGGCCGGTGCACCACCAGCAGGGCGGTCATGTTCCGCAGCACCCGCTTCAACGCCGACTCCACCGCCGCCTCGGTGTGCACGTCGAGCGCGGACAGCGGATCGTCGAGGACGAGCACCGCGGGCCGGACGAGCACCGCGCGGGCCAGCGCCAGCCGCTGCCGCTGACCGCCGGAGAGCGACAATCCCTGCTCGCCGAGCCGGGTACGCAGGCCCCACGGCAGGTCGTACGCGAACTCGGCCTGGGCCAGCGCGAGAGCCGCCCGGACCTCGTCCTCGCCGGCGTCGGGCCGGCCCAGGGTGAGGTTCTCCCAGACCGACATGGAGAACAGCGTCGGCTCCTCGAACGCCATCCCGACCAGCCGGCGCAGCGACGCCAGCCGCAGGTCCCGCAGGTCGTGCCCGTCGAGGGTGATCCGACCCGTCCCGACGTCGTGCAGCCGGGGCACCAGGGACAGCAGGGTGCTCTTGCCGCTGCCGGTCGCGCCGACCACGGCCAGCGTCTCGCCGGGTTCGACGGTCAGGTCGACGCCGCGCAGCACCGGCGTGGTGGTGCCCGGGTAGCGGAAGGTGACCGCCTCGAAGCGCAGCCGACCGCGTACCGTCGAGCGGGCCAGGGCGACGGTAACGGGAGCGTCGACGATGGCCGGTGCGGTGTCCAGCACCTCCTGGACCCGGTCGGCGGCGGTGGCCGCCTCCTGCCCGTTGGCGATGATCCAGCCCAGCGACTGCACCGGCCAGATCAGCATCAGCTGGAGGCTGACGAACGCGACGAGCTGGCCGACGGTGAGCCGCCCAGCGGCGACCGCCGCGGCACCGGCCACCAGCACGATGCCCAGGGTCAGGTTGGGCACCAGGTCGAGCCGCGCGGCGGTGCGGGCCAGCAGTCGCCCCTTGGCGACCCCGGTGTCGTGCAGCGCCCGGGTGCTGGCGGCGAACCGGGCGGCCAGTTGCGGTCCCCGCCCGTACGCCTTCATGGTGCGCAGCCCCTGCGCGGTCTCCTCGACCAGGGTGGCCACGTCGCCCTGCTGGTCCTGCATCCGCCGGGACGCGGCATGGTAGTGCCGGCCGAACCGGCGGGCGATCAGGAACAACGGCACCGCGCTGGCCGCCACCAGCAGGCCCAGCGCCGGGTGCAGCCGGATCAGCAGCACCACCACGCCCAGGTAGGTGACCAGGTTGAGGACGAGGAAGAACAGGCCGAAGGAGAGGAACCGGCGCAGCACCGACAGGTCGCTGGTGATCCGGGACAGCAGCTGACCGGAGGGCCACCGGTCGTGGAAGCTGGGTGGCAGCCGTTGCAGGTGGGCGTAGACGTCGTCGCGGATGGTCGCCTCCATGGCCACCGAGGACGACGACTGCACCCACCGCCGGATGAAGATCAGCAGAGCCTCGGCCAGGCCGAGCAGCAGTGCGAGCCCGGCCAGCTGGAACAGCCCGGCCAAGTCCCGCTCGGCCACCGGCCCGTCGACCACCCGCTGTGCCAGTAGCGGCACGGCGATGCCCGCGGCGGTGGCGGCGAGCCCGGCGAGCATCAGCCAGCTGAACTCCACGGCGTGCGGACGCAGATAATGGCGCAGCCGCCAGA
>NZ_JBFBAO010000604.1:0-2162 GCF_040682255.1 Micromonospora sp. NPDC051296
GCCTGGCCGGCGATCCGGAGCTGGCCCGTCGCTGACCCCTGGTCAGGAGGTACGCGGCCGAACCTTGGCCCGCAGCATCTCGCGATCGGCGGCCTCGAAGGCGGCACCGAGTGCGTCCCGCTGGCCGGGGCCGCCGACCCCCACCTCGGAGAAGCCGATGCTGACGCCGACCGGCGTACCGGGGACCAGGGATTCCCAGTCCTCGGTGCGTACCGCGGCGTCGATGCGGCGGGCCACCTCGGCCGCCTCGGCCATCCCCGCCCCGGGCAGCACCACCACGAACTCGTCGCCGCCGTAGCGGGCCACGAAGTCGCCCCGGCGCATCACCCTGTTGATCACCCCGGCGACTCGTTGAAGGACCAGGTCCCCCGAGTGGTGGCCGTGGCGGGTGTTGACCGCCTTGAACCCGTCCAGGTCACAGACGCCGATCACCACGCGCTCACCCCGGGCGACCACCGCGGCGATGTAGCGCTCCAGCCGGCGTCGGTTCGGCAACCCGGTCAACGGGTCGGTCAGCGCCTCGCCCTCGAACCGGGCCGCCTCGCGGCGCATCTCCTCGTGGTCGATCCGGGCGGCGATGCCGTCGATGTAGACGTCGCGGAGCCGGTCGTGCCGCTGGGCGGCGAGCCGGAAGGCCAACCGGTCGGCCCGGTGCGCGGCCGCGTGGTCGCCCGCCCGGGCCAGGGCCATGCTGCGCAGCCGGGCCGGCTCGGCCGCGCCGAGCGTCTCGGCGGAGACCTGGACGGCGTCCAGCCGGGTGACCGCCTCGATCGGTCGCCCGATGGCGATGGCCAGGCAGACCTGACCCAGCTGGCGCATGTCGCGGGCGCGGGCGCTGTCCGCGCCGTGCCCGAGCAGCCGGGCCGGATCCACGCCCTGGGCGCCGGCGACGGTGTCGCCAAGCGCCGCTCGGCGGGCCGCCGCGTAACCGTAGGCGGCGAGGCTGCTGGGCCGCAGTTGGTCGGCGCGCCCGACGGCCACGAACCGGTCGAGGTCGGTGGCGACGTCCCGCAGTACGCGCAGGCAGCCGTCGCTGTCGCCGGTGTGGTCCAGGGCGACCGCGTTGCGCAGCCGGATGCCCGGGGCGGCGAACGTCTCCTCCGGGATCCCGGCGGCGGTGCCGAGCTGCCGGGCGCGCTCGATCGCACCGAGCGCGTACCCGTGGAAGCTCAGGTAGGAGTAGGCCATCGCCAGGTCGTGCCAGCCCCACGCGGTGTCCCGGTCCGGGTCGTCCACCGCGCCCAGCGCCCGGGCGGCCTTCACCAGGTGCGTGACGCAGCGGTCCAGCGCACCCTGGTGGTGTGCGGCCAGCGCGGCCAGCGCGTTGAGGTGGCCGTGCAGGTAGGGCTCGGCGAGGTCCCGAACCGCGGCGGACGCCTCCTCGATGGCCCGGGTGTACTCGGCCGTCCGGCCGAGGTTGATCAGCGCGGAGAGGCGCTGAACGAGCGCGTCCGCGCGGGCGTGCGGGTCCCGGGTGCTGCGCAGCACCCGCTCCAGGATCGTGTACGCCTCGGTCGAGCGGCTCATTTCCTGCAACGCCCGCGCCTTCGTCAGGACGTCAACCTGGTCATCGACCCGGCCGAGCCAGCCCACCCGCGACCTCCCGTCGGTGTGTCGCTGGATGCACCGGCGTATGCACGTGCACCGCGACGATTCATGATTATTGCGTGACCTCTGTGCCGCAACACCCGTCCGAAGGGACGAGACGACACCGTCCCTCTCCCGTGGTGGCCCGGGCCGCTCGTGGCCTCGCCGACGCCGGCGTCGCCTCCGCCCGGGCCGAGGCGGAGCTGCTGGCCGCGTACGTGCTCCAGGTGCCGCGCGGGCGGCTGGCCCTCGCGGACGGGTTCACCGACGGGCAGCTGGACCGCTACCAGGCGCTGGTGGCCCGGCGGTCCCGGCGCGAGCCGTTGCAGCATCTCACCGGCAGCGCCGGCTTCCGGCATCTGGAGCTGGCCGTCGGGCCGGGCGTCTTCGTGCCGCGCCCGGAGACCGAGCTGCTCGCCGGCTGGGGCGTCGAGCAGGCCCGGGCCGTCGAGCGGAACCAGGCCGGCGACCGCGCCGAGCCGCTGGTGGTGGATCTGTGCAGCGGGTCCGGGGCGATCGCGTTGGCGGTGGCCCAGGAGGTGCCGGCCGCCCGGGTGGTGGCGGTGGAACGCTCG
>NZ_JBFBAO010000605.1:0-2158 GCF_040682255.1 Micromonospora sp. NPDC051296
TCTTTCGACCGGTCCGTTTCTGCGGCCCGCCTCCCGAACCGGACGTGCGGCTTTCACCGCATCCGGCTCTCCACGAGCCCGTTCAGTTGGGTCATGTGGTCCTGATCGTCATGGGCTGACGCCATGGCGCGGGAATCTTTGTTCCCCGGTAGTAGTACCGAGTGACCGGCACTTTCCGGGTGTCGAACAATGTGTCTGCGCCGTCGGTCGGCCACCACCGTGGCAGGTAGCGGCGTCGCAACTGCTTCCAGTTGGCGCGGCGGTGTTTCCGACGAAGCCATCCAATGATCCGTCGCCAGGTGAACTGGTGTAGGTAGGAGAACGTCGCCTTCGAGTTGCCGTGCCGGAAGTAGTTGCTCCAACCTCGTAGCACCGGATTGAGTTGGCGCAGGAGGTCGGCCAGCGGTTTGTTCGTGCCCTGTGAGGTGATCGTGCGTACTTTGGCCTTCGCTGTGGCTAGTGCCTTCTTCGACGGCCATACGTAGACGTATCTCCTGTTCACTGTTCCCTGTTTGGTCTGCCGTTGGATGCGGAAGCCAAGGAACTCGAACCCTTCGTCGATGTGCACCACGGTGGTCTTTTCCTCTGACAGGCGAAGACCCATGGTGGCCAGCACGTCGGCGACCTCTTCCCGCAATGCCTCGGCGTGTTCTCGGGTGCCGGTCAGCACCACCACGAAGTCATCCGCGTAGCGGATGAGCTTGTAGGTGGGTAACCCCCGACGTCGCCGATACAGGCGGGAGCCGTTGTACCTGCTGAAGTACGCCCATGCCTTGGAAAAATGTTCGTCCAAGACGGACAGGGCGATGTTGGCCAGCAACGGCGAGAGGATGCCTCCTTGGGGTGCGCCCGTGTTGGTGTTCCTTCTGACGCCAGCCTCGGTAAGAACGCCGGCCTTGAGGAACGCCTTCACCAGCGCCAGAACGCGCTTGTCTCCGATACGCCGCCGAATCCGGTCCATGAGGGCCGGATGGTCGATCTCGTCGAAGCACGCCTTGATATCACCTTCGAACACCCACTCATAGGAACGGGAGACCATCTGGTGAATCTCGGTGATCGCGTCCATTGCCCGGCGGCGAGGGCGGAAGCCGTAGCTACACGGCTTGAAATCCGCCTCGAACACCGGTTCGAGGATTAGCTTGAGCGCCGCCTGCACAGTGCGATCCCGTGCGGTAGGAATACCCAAGCCACGGAGTTTCCCGTTCGCTTTAGGTATCATCCGTTCCCGCACCGGAACCGGCTGGAACGTCCTGTCCTTCAACTCCAGATGCAGCCGGAACAGGAACAGTCCCCAGCCCGGGGCGATCTTCCGGGGTTGCACCCCGTCAACGCCCGCCGACCGTGCTCCTCGATTGCCCCGGACCCGATGCCATGCCACAAGCAGCACGGCCGGGTCATAGACAAGGTTGTACAGGTCTTTGAACTGACGATCCGGGCCGATCATGGCCCACTGATGCAGCTTCGTCTGAATCTCCAGTACCCGCACCTCCGCTTCTTCCAGCGTCGGCCACGGCGCGTCGGTGTTCACCAACGTCCTCCTGGCATTCCAGTCCGTGAGCTGCGAACTCGCTGCTGCCCTTCGCCCTGTGAGCGGCTTTCCCGCTCTCCGTGATGGGACGTGACTCCCACGACTACTACGACAGCTCCGCCCCGCCCCGGAACCGTCAGCCGACGGTGGGCCTGCCCTTCACCGTCCTGGCTGGACAGTGCCGAGGGCGATCCCGAGGCAGTTCCCATGTTCACCGTGTGCCGGTCGACGGGGGCGGTGCCCAGCTTTTCCCCGGCAGCCTCGCCACAGGTACGCCGCAGGCATTCCCCGATGGCCTCCTCACCGACAGTCTTGATCGGCTTCGAAGTCGACGCACCGGCAAGAGCCGGCACGCCGTGCACTGCTGCCCAGCCCATATCCGCCAGATTTGAGCTGGTTTCAAACTTGCGGGGGTTCCACCACTGGTTCACTCGTCGTTACACCTTCCCGTCTCGCTTGCCGGACCCGAGCCGTCTGGCAGTACCGACCCGTCCCGTCGTTGTCGCGGCTGCTCCCGCCCTTCCCCGCACCTCCGGGGTCAGGCTGCCGCCAGCTTCACCAGGTTGCTGCGACAACCCGGCGGTGGGTCCTCTCACCCCACCCGGTCACACAGCGCCTCATGGCGCACCA
>NZ_JBFBAO010000606.1:0-2156 GCF_040682255.1 Micromonospora sp. NPDC051296
GGCGACGGCGACGCTGAGCGCGTCGACCGTGGGGTGGTCCCAGACGATCGTGGGCTCGAGGGTGAGGCCCCACTCGTCCTCGATCTCGGCGGCGAGCGTCACGGCGGATACCGAGTCCAGGCCGTAATCGGTCAGCGGCACGTCGGTCGCGATCTCGGCAACCGGCCGGCGGACGTATGTGGCGACCCGGCCGGCCAGCCACGCGGACAGTTCGGTGATCGTGGGTTCGGGTCGGCTGGGCTGCATGGCGGACTCCTTGGCGGTTCGGTGCGATCGGACGGGCATCAGGCGATGTCCGCCAACGGGCGGTCGGTGAGGCCGAAGCTGCGACCGGCCGTGTGCCGCGACCGCAGCTCGCTGACCAGCGGGCCGGTGAGCGCGTCAGGCAGGTCGCTGTCCCAGGGCGATTCGCCGGTACGGGCGGCGATCCGGCGCAGGGCGGCCAGCAGCCACGCCGGTTCGCTCAGGAAGCCGGCGTCGCGCCGGCGGTGCTGAAGCCACACCCCCACGCAGGCCGCCGCGTGAAGCACCGCGATGTAGCGGTCGGTGAGGTCGTACGCCTCGGCGCTCGCCGCCACGGTGAGCTCGGCGGGCGGCAGTACGGCACTGGCGGCGCTCAGCGCGCGCAGTTGGCCGGTGTACCAGCCAAGCAGCCCGCGCAGCTGACGTGCGGTGACAGCGTCCAATCCGGACGTCTCGACGGCGGCGAGGACGGCGCTGAGCCGATCGGCGCCGCGCGCGGTCACCGCGAGCCGGCTGAACGGCACCGGTGGCAACTCGGCTGCAGGGTCGAACAGGGCCTCGGGCGGTAGCTGCAGGTTGCTCCAGGACCGGTTCGCCAGCAGCGGCAACTGCGGCAGGATGGTCATCTGGCAGGCCGCCCGGGCGGCGTGCCCGAACCCGACCGGCTTCAGGTCACGCAGCATCTTCTGGAAGATCCCGTGCTCGCCCGCGCGAAGGTAGGACCGGGCGCCCAGCACCAGCGACAGCTGGTTCATGGCCGGCAACAGCACGCCGGCGACTGTGTACTTGGTGGCGGCCGCGTACACGCTGCACTGTTCCGGCAGCAGGTGGACGGCGCGGGCACAGGTGCGGGCGAACGCCTCGACAGCCAGCAGGTCGACAAACACCTCGGCGAGCGCGGCCCGCAGGTACGGCAGGTCGATCGCTACCCCGCCGTAAAGCCGCCGACGGGTCAGGAAGTCCATGGTGGTGCGCAGCCCGGTGTCGACGATCCCGGTCATCATGGCGGGGAGTACGATCCGGGTGAGCTGGAACGATCGCATGGCCGTCCCGAGCCCGTGACCGGCCGTGCCGAGCACCGCCGACGCAGGCAGTGGGCAGTCGGTGAACTCGGCACCGCCGAGTTGCACACCGCGCATGCCCACGCTGGAAAAGCGCGGCAGGTAGCGCAGGGTGCCGGCAGGCACGGCGGACTTGTCCACGTAGATCTGCGAGTGGCTGCGGCTGCCGGGCCGGGTGTCGGTGCGAACGAACATCACCAGCGCGTCGCTCCGCTGGATGTTGGTCACCACCTCCTTGCGCCCATTGAGCAGCAGGCCGCCTGGGCCAGGCAGTGCGGTGAACTCGGTGCGTGCCATGTCGTTGCCGTGCGCGAGCTCGTGGTAGGCGCAGGCCAACTTCCCGTTGCGCAGCAGCAGGCCAGCGACGGTGGCGGCCTGGCGTTCGTCCGCCGCGGTCCAGACATTGACCGAGGCGATCAGCGAGCTGGCGCCGTAACCGAGGCCGAGGCACGGGTCACGCCGGTACACCGAACGCATCACCTCGATGAGGTGGTCGAGGCGGTTTAGCCGGCCGCCGAACTCGGGCGGCACGAACTCGGCGTTGAGGCCGTACGTGTCCAGCACCCGCTCGCCGGCGGCGCACATCTCGCCACGCTCGTCGGACGCCAGCACCGCGGCGTAGCCGACCGGGTTGCCGTCGTCGGCCGGATCGCCCAGGAGACGCTCCAGCTCGTCGATCCGCACCGGCACACCGGTGGCGGACAGGCCGGCAGCGGTCACCGCCCCTCCTCCCGGGTCGTCACCGGGAGCAGCGACGGTGGATCCTCGGTGGCCAGGTAGTGTTCGGCCATCCGGTCGGTCACCTCGGCCGCGGCGGCCGGCGTGCTGCCGCGCAGACCGCCGAGTACCCGG
>NZ_JBFBAO010000607.1:0-2141 GCF_040682255.1 Micromonospora sp. NPDC051296
CGCGGGATCGGTGCCCGGCGGGAACCGGCGATCCAGCTCGGCCCACACCTCGGCGCGGCTAACCACCGGGCCAGGCGGGACACCGCCAGTCCGCCCGTCGCGCTCGTTCTGCTGCCTGGGTCAGCCTCCGTCGGTCGACACCGGCCGGTAGTCGAACCAGTCGAAGGCGGCGCTGCCCTCGGTGACGAACAGACCGAACACCCGACCGGTGAAGCCGGCGGCGACCTCGGTGGACAGATACCGACCGTCGAGTTCGGCGAGGACGACCGGGCCGCCGGCGGTCTGCACCTCGAAGCTGACCATGTCGCAGGCGGTGGGGCGTACGCCGAAGGGAGCCCCGGGCGCCCCCACCTGGTCGGCGGAGGTCACCGTTGGCGGGAGCAGATCGTGGGTCCGGGTCGCGATCGTCAGGGTGACCGGCCCGGCCGGCACCTGTCGCTCGCCGAACACCTGGCGGAACGGTCCGACCCGGCCGATGACCCGGACGAGACCGCCGGACACCTCGATGTCGTAGTGGTGGGCCTCGTCGATGCGCAGGGTCAGGCCGGCCCGCCCGGTGCCGGAATCGACGTGGACGGCGGCTCGGCAGTCGTGGTGTCGCTGCCGATAGCCGACCATGGTGGCCCCGGCGCGGTCGAGGGTCGCCCCGCCGGCGTGCAGGGTGAGCCAACCGGGTCGTTCGGTCAGCGACCAACTCCTCTCCGGCCGGCCCCGCAGCGATATCCAGCCCGGTGCCAGCTCGGCGTCCTCGAAGTCGTCCCGGTGGTCGCCCGGGTCGGGCGGCGCGGCGTGGGCGGGCGGGCTGCCGGTGGGAGCGGTCATCACCTCCTCGACCGGGCCGGCCACCGGCCAGCCGTCCACCCACCGCACCGGCACCAGGAAGGTCTCGCGGCCGAGCACGTGGTAGGGCGGCCACTGCCCCTTGGCGCGGATGCCGAGCAGCACCATCCACCAGCTGCCGTCCCCGGCCTGCACCAGGTCGGCATGACCGGTGGCCTGGATCGGCTGGTTCGTGCTCCGATGGGTGAGGAACGGGTTGACCGGGCCGGGCTCGAACGGGCCGCGGATGCTGCGGGACCGGGCGACGGAGACGGCGTGCCCGGTGTGCGTACCGCCCTCGGAGACCAGCAGGTACCACCACTCGCCGATCCGGTACAGGTGCGGGGCCTCGGGGTACTGCCCACCGCTCCCGGACCACATCGGCACCGGGCCTTCGAGGACGGTGCCGGCCGCCGGGTCGATCCGGTAGGACTCCACCCCCGAGACGGTCACCCAGCAGTCCCCGTTGTCGTCCCAGGCGAGCGAGGGGTCGATGTGCGGCAGGTCGAAGTACACCGGATCGGACCACGGTCCGGCCGGGTCGGTGGCGGTGACGATCAGGTGCCGGCCGATGTTGACGTTGGTGGTGACCATCCAGAACCGGCCGTCGTGGTGGCGGATGGTCGGGGCGTAGATGCCGCCCGAGGCGTCGACGCCCGTGGACAGGTCGAGCTGGCCGGCGCGGTCGAGCACGTTGCCGATCTGCCGCCAGTTCACCAGGTCGCGACTGTGGAAGATGGGTACGCCGGGGAAGTACTCGAAGCTCGAGCAGACGAGGTAGTAGTCGTCGCCGACCCGACAGACGCTGGGATCGGGGTGGAAGCCGGGGAGCACGGGATTGCGGAAGGCGTGGGTCGCGGACACTCTCGAAAGTCACCCTTCGTCACGTCGGTGGCAGCGGTGACGGCCGCAGCAGACCAGTCATGCTGATCGATGCTATGTGGTCCGCGGGCGGCCGTTAGCCGTCGCCCGGGTGCCGAGGCCAGCGCCGTCGCTTCGCCCAGCAAACGGCATGGGGGCGGTCGCCGGGTCCGGCGGACTGCGACGAGGCCTCGCCCGACAGACTGCCGCCGACTGAAGTTGCGGGGTGGTGCGGCGGAGTCGTTTCTGGGCGCTCGTTGCTGGTGCCGGTGTAGTGGCGTCGCCTTTGGGTGCTGGTTGGCGGCATGGCTTGGGTGTGCGCCCGGCCTGCGCTGGTCCGCGTGGGTGTGTTTCCCATATCGTGGGGGTGGGCGCGAGATCTTGGACAGTTCCCGTTACGCGATAACGGGAACTGTCCAAGATCTCGCGTGGACGGGGCCCGGTTACCCGATCAAGGTTGC
>NZ_JBFBAO010000608.1:0-2120 GCF_040682255.1 Micromonospora sp. NPDC051296
GCTGCGGAAGGGTGGCCCACGGGGTGCGGGCGAGCAGTCCGACCAGCGGCAGCACCAGGAACAGCAGCCCGAGCGCGGCGGGCAGCAGCAGCGCGACCGGTGCCCGGCCGGTGCGTCTGGTGCGAGCGGGTGGCGCGGCCGTGGTCGGCCGCGCCACCTCGCCGTCGGTACGGGACACCGGCTACGGCGCCTGGAATCCGGCTGCGGTGAGCACGCTCCGGCCGGTGTCGGAGAGGACGTACTCGACGAACGCCCGAGCGGCCGGCTTGTTGGCCGAGTCCTTCAACACGACGATCGGGTAGTCGTTGATTGCCCCGGCCGACTCGGGGAACTCGATCCCGTCCACGTCGGCGGCGGCGTCGGCCGCCAGCGCGTCGGTGCGGTAGACCAGCGCGGCGTCGACCTCGCCCAGCCGCACCTTGGCCAGCGCGGCCTTGACGTCCTGTTCGAGGGTGACCGGGGTGAGCCCGACCCCGGCGGCGTCCAGTGCCTTACGCGCCGCCGCCCCGCACGGCACCTGTTCGGCGCAGAGGGCGACCTTCGCGTCGGGCTTGGTGAGGTCGCTCAGGCCGGTCACCCCGTCGGGGTTGCCCTTGGGTACGGCGATGACGAGCTGATTGCGGACGAAGGTGGCCGGTTCGCCGTCGCCGTTGCCGGCGTCGGTGACCGTCTTCATGTTGGCCGGCGCGGCGGAGGCGAACACGTCGGCGGGCGCACCCTGGTTGATCTGGGTCGCGAGGGCGGAGCTGCCGGCGAAACTGAAGGTCACCTTCACCCCCTGGTGGGCCGCCTCGAAGTCCTGGCCGATCCGTTTGAACGACTCGGTCAGCGACGCGGCGGCGAACACCGTCAACTCGCCGCTTACCCCGTCGCCGCTCGCCGGCGGGTCGGTGGAATCGCCGCCGCAACCGGTCAGACCCACCACCGCGAGTACGGTGAACGCGGCCAGGGTGGTACGGAACCGTGCTGCTCTCACGCGTTTGCCCTCCCTCTACTCCCGACCGTCGTGATCGGCTTCTCCACGACGACCGTGGTTGACTTGATCACTGCGACGGCGACCGAACCGACCTCCAGGCCGAGGTGGTCGACCGCCTCGCGGCTCATCAGCGACACCAGCCGGAACGGGCCGGCCTGGATGTCCACCTGCGCCATCACCGCGTCCTTGACCACGGCGGTGACGATGCCGCGCAGCCGGTTGCGCGCCGAGGATTCCTCCGAGCGGCCGTCCGAGCCACCGGCCTGTGCCCGGACGAACGTGGCGAGGTCGACACCGTCGATCACCCGGTGGCCGTGCTCGTCGCGGCTCGCGGCGAGCCGCCCGGCATCCACCCAGCGCCGCATCGTGTCCACGCTGACCCCGAGCAGCTCGGCCGCCTCGCCCATCCGAAACATCGTCACGACGGCCATCGTAGTGGGCTGCAACTGCGGTCAATAAGTGGCTGAATGAGTCGTATCTACGATGGCTAGTTCCCTACAGGTGGCCGCAATTGCATGATGTGGACATGGCTGGCGAACTGGCGTCCGTACCGACGTGGCAGGAGCTGACCGACGAGCAGACCCGCCGGTGGGCGACGGTGCTCGACCACCTCGCCGGTGCGGTGCCGGCGGGTGCCGCCGGCGTCGTCATCGACGGTGGTGCCTCGCAGGCGGGCGTCGTCGCCGACCGCCTCGCCGACACCCTGCGGGCCGCCGGGCGACCCTGCACCCGGCTGACCGACCCATCACCGCTGAGCTACCCGGCGCGACCGACCGCCCCGGCACCGCTCAGCGAAGCCTCACCGCTGGACGACGCGCCACCGCTGAGCGACGGGGATGCCTGGCGGGCCGCCCTCGGCACGGACAGCGTTGCCGTGGCCGACGGACCCCACTGGCGACGGCACCCGCCGGCCGGCGGGTGGGACGTCGTCGTCCACCTGCGTACGCCGCCCGGTCACCAGGACATCGACGGTCGGCGCGACACCGGCACCGATGTCGTCGTCGACCTGCACGACCCGAACTGGCCGGTGATCCGGCACCTCGCCGACCGGCTCGCTCCGGTCGAGGGCTGGTACCTGACCGAGTCCCGGGCCTTCTTCGCCGCTCGGGCAGCCAGCTGGGACCACCGGTTCGGTGACGACCTG
>NZ_JBFBAO010000609.1:0-2107 GCF_040682255.1 Micromonospora sp. NPDC051296
CGGCGGTCCGCACCGGCCAGCCGGGCGACGGGGCGCTGAGCCTGCTGGTGATCGACAAGGGCACGCCCGGGTTCACCGTCGGGCGGCGGCTGGAGAAGCTCGGCTGGCACTGCTCGGACACCGCCGAACTCTCCTTCGTCGACGTACGCGTCCCGGTGGCGAACCGGATCGGCGAGGAGGACACCGCCTTCCTCGCGATCATGCAGCAGTTCGCCGCCGAACGGCTCTCCCTGGCCACCCACGCGTACGCCATCGCGCAGCGCTGCGTCGAGCTGGCCGTGACCTGGTGCCGGGACCGGTCCACCTTCGGCCGGCCGCTGGCCAGCCGGCAGCTGGTCCGGCACCGGCTGGCCGAGATGCACACCCGCGCCGAGGCGGCCCGGGCGTACGTGCACCAGGTCGCCGCCCGGGTCGCGGCCGGCGAGCCGGTGGTGACCGAGGTGGCGATGGCGAAGAACGTGGCCGTGGCCGCCGGCGACTGGGTCGTCGACCAGGCCCTGCAACTGCACGGCGGCTTCGGCTACCTGCGCGACGCCGAGGTGGAACGGCACTACCGGGACGCCCGGATCCTCGGCATCGGCGGCGGCACCACCGAGATCATGAACGAGATCGTCGCGAAGGGCATCGGCCTGTGACCACACTGGACAGCGCGGTCGACCCCGCCTCGCCGCCCCACCGGGCCAACCGGGAGGCGTTGCTGGAGCGCCTCGCGGAGCTGGACGTCGCGCTCGATCAGGCGCGGGCGGGCGGCGGCGAGAGGTACGTGACCCGGCACCACCAGCGCGGCAAGCTGCTTTCCCGGGAACGCATCGAGCTGCTGCTGGACGTGGACAGCCCGTTCCTGGAACTGTCGCCGGTCGCCGCGTACGGCACCGACTTCCCGGTCGGGGCCAGCGTGGTGACCGGGATCGGTGTGGTCGAGGGCGTGGAGTGCCTTGTCGTCGCCAACGACCCGACGGTACGCGGCGGAGCGGTGAACCCCTGGTCCCTCGCCAAGACCCGGCGGGCCGGCGAGATCGCCCTCGCGAACCGGCTGCCGATGGTCAACCTGGTCGAGTCGGCCGGCGCCGACCTGCCCACCCAGGCGGAGATCTTCATTCCAGGCGGCCGGGTGTTCCGCGACCTGACCCGGCTCTCGGCCGAGAAGATCCCCACGGTCAGCGTGGTCTTCGGCAACGCCACCGCCGGCGGCGCGTACGTGCCCGGGATGTCGGACTTCACCATCATGATCCGGGAGCGGTCGCAGGTCTACCTGGCCGGGCCGCCGCTGGTGAAGATGGCCACCGGCGAGGACGCCGACGACGAGTCGCTGGGCGGCGCGGCCATGCACGCCACCAGGAGCGGCCTGGCCGACTTCCTGGCCGCCGACGAGCGGGACGGCATCCGGCTGGCCCGGCAGTGCGTACGCCGGTTGAACTGGCGCAAGCAGGGACCCCCGCCGCGGACCGCGTTCCCCCGACCGCCCCGGTACGACCCCGAGGAGCTGCTCAGCATCGTCAGCGCCGACCTCAAGGTGCCGTTCGACCCGCGCGAGGTGCTCGCCCGGGTTCTCGACGGCAGCGAGTTCGACGAGTTCAAGCCGGCCTACGGCACCGCGCTGGTCACCGGCTGGGGCGAGCTGCACGGTTACCCGGTCGGTGTACTCGCCAACGCGCGGGGCGTGCTGTTCAGCGAGGAGGCGCAGAAGGCCACCCAGTTCATCCAGCTGGCCAACGCCGCCGACACCCCGCTGATCTTCCTCCAGAACACCACCGGCTACATGGTCGGCACCGAGTACGAGCAGCGCGGCATCATCAAGCACGGTGCCCTGATGATCAACGCGGTGTCGAACTCGACCGTGCCGCACCTGACGGTGAACCTGGGCGCCTCGTACGGCGCGGGCAACTACGGCATGTGCGGGCGGGCGTACGAGCCCCGGTTCCTGTTCACCTGGCCGAACGCGAAGTCAGCGGTGATGGGCCCGGCGCAGCTGGCCGGGGTGCTGTCCATCGTGGCCCGGCAGGCCGCCGCCGCGCGGGGCCGCGAATTCGACGAGGAGTCCGACGCGGCGATGCGGATGATGGTCGAGCAGCAGATCGAGTCCCAGTCCGGCGCCCTGTTCCTCTCC
>NZ_JBFBAO010000610.1:0-2088 GCF_040682255.1 Micromonospora sp. NPDC051296
CAGCGCCGCCACCGCCGACCTGTACCGCCGCTGACCGGCTCTGCCGAGAACCCTTGGGAGGGTTGATGAACTTCGACTTCGCCGACCAGGCGCCGAAATTCATGATGTTGCTGTGGGGGCTGGTCGGCTTCGCGGTGGTGGTCGGCGGCCTGCTCGTCCTGCTCGACGTGGTCCCGGCCCACTTCGCCCGGCGCCGCGAGGCGCTACTCGTCGCCGCGTCCGCCAGCGGCGCACCGCTGCCCCGGCGGACCAAGCCCCGCGAGGGGCTGTTCGCGCTGTTCTTCCTGCTGCCGACGGTGCTGCTGCTGCTGATCGGCCTGGTCGTCCCGGCGATCCGGACCACGCTGTTGTCGTTCATGGACGGCAACAGCGAGAACTGGGTCGGCCTGGACAACTACCGCTGGATGTTCGCCGAGGACTCGATCCTGCGGGTGCTGCTCAACACCCTGATCTGGGTGACCCTGGTCCCGCTGTTGGCGACCTCCATCGGTCTGCTCTACGCCGTCCTGGTCGACAAGGCCCGGCTGGAGGTCGTGGCGAAGTCGCTGATCTTCATGCCGATGGCGATCTCGTTCGTCGGCGCCGCCATCATCTGGCGGTTCGTGTACGCCTACCGGGCCGAGGGCGAGGACCAGATCGGCCTGCTCAACCAGATCGTGGTCAGCCTCGGCGGCGAACCACGGCAGTGGTTGCTGGACTCACCGCTGAACACGCTGCTGCTCATCGTGATCATGGTGTGGATCCAGGCTGGCTTCGCCATGGTGGTGCTCTCCGCGGCGATCAAGGCCATTCCGGCCGACATCGTCGAGGCGGCCCGCCTCGACGGAGTCGGCCCCTGGCAGATGTTCTGGCAGATCACCCTGCCCAGCATCCGGTCCGCGCTGATCGTGGTGGTGGTCACCATCTCGATCGCCACGCTGAAGGTCTTCGACATCGTCCGCACCGCGACCAACGGCAACTACGACACCAGCGTGATCGCGAACGAGATGTACAACCAGGCGTTCCGGTACGGCCAGAACGGGCAGGGCTCCGCCCTGGCGGTCTTCCTCTTCGTGCTGGTGGTACCGATCGTGATCTTCCAGATCCGCAACCTGCGTCGGCAGCGACGGGAGGGCTGAGATGACCACCACCACTCCCCCGGTCACCGCCGGCACCCAGGACACCAGCGGACGGTCCACCCGGGCGTCCCGGGTACGCAAGCGGCTGAGCGGCCGCACCGCGACCCTGGTCACGATCGTCATCGCGGTCGTCTGGACCATCCCGACCTTCGGCCTGTTCGTCTCCTCGTTCCGGCCGGAGGCGCAGCTCAAGACCACCGGCTGGTGGACCTTCTTCAGCGACCCCCAGTTCACCTTGCAGAACTACCAGGACGTGTTGTTCGGGCGGAACGCCTCATCCGGGCAGCTGGCCGCCTACTTCATCAACTCGGTGGTAATCACCCTGCCGTCGGTGCTGTTCCCGATCGCGTTCGCGGCGCTGGCCGCGTACGCCCTGGCCTGGATCAACTTCCGGGGTCGGGACTGGCTCTACATCAGCATCTTCGCGCTACAGATCGTGCCGCTGCAGATGGCCCTGGTGCCGCTGCTGAGCTTCTTCTCGCGCGGAGTCAGCCTGGGCGGCGTCACCCTGATGCCCGCCTGGAACCTCGACGGCGCGCAGAACTTCGCCCAGGTGTGGTTCGCGCACACCTGCTTCGCCCTGCCGTTCGCTGTGTACCTGCTGCACAACTTCATCTCGCAACTGCCGAAGGACCTGATGGAGGCGGCCCGGGTCGACGGGGCCACCCACCCCAAGATCTTCCGCACCATCATCCTGCCCCTGATCGCGCCCGCCCTGGCCGCGCTCGGCATCTTCCAGTTCCTCTGGGTCTGGAACGACCTGCTGGTCGCGCTGATCTTCGCCGGTGGCAGCGACGTCACCGCACCACTCACCGTCCGGCTGGCCGAGCTGGCCGGCACCCGCGGCAACGAGTGGCAACGGTTGACCGCCGGAGCGTTCGTCTCGATCGTCGTACCGCTGATCGTGTTCCTGTCGTTGCAGCGCTACTTCGTTCGAGGGCTGCTCTCCGGCAGCGTCAAGGGCTGATCC
>NZ_JBFBAO010000611.1:0-2084 GCF_040682255.1 Micromonospora sp. NPDC051296
CGACGCGCAGGTGGACGACCTGGTCAAGGAGTACGACGACACCTACCGCGTCGTCGCCGCGTTGCGGCCCGGCGGTGAGCGGCACGACTCGCTGCGGTACGCCGCCCGGCTGGAGCTGGGCCTGCGTACGTTCCTGGACGGTGGCGGGTTCCGCGCGTTCACCACGAACTTCGAGGACCTCGGCGGACTGCGGCAGCTGCCCGGGATCGCCGTGCAGCGGCTCATGGCCGACGGGTACGGCTTCGGGGGTGAGGGGGACTGGAAGACCTCCGTGCTGGTCCACACGTTGAAGGCGATGTCGGTCGGGGCCGAGGGCGGCACCTCGTTCATGGAGGACTACACCTACGACCTCACCCCCGGTGAGGAGGTGGTGCTCGGCGCGCACATGCTCGAGGTGTGCCCGACGATCGCCGCCGGTGTGCCGAAGGTGGAGATCCACCCGTTGAGCATCGGCGGCCGGGAGGACCCGGTCCGGCTCGTCTTCGATGCCGAACCCGGCCCGGCTGTGGTGCTCGGCCTGGCGGACATGGGTGAGCGGTTCCGGCTGGTGGCCAACGAGGTCGACGTGGTGACCCCGCCGCAGCCGTTGCCGCGGCTGCCGGTGGCTCGGGCCGTCTGGCGGCCCCGCCCGCACCTGGCCGGCTCGGCCGAGGCGTGGATCACCGCGGGCGCGCCGCACCACACCGTGCTGTCCCAGGCGGTGGGCGTGGAGGAGCTGCACGACCTGGCCGAGATGAGCCGTACCGAACTCCTGGTCATCGACGCCGACACCGAGCCTCGCCGGTTCGCCGACGAGATCCGGTGGAATCAGGCGTACTACCGGCTCGCCCGGGGGTTCTGACCGCGACACCGCGCCGGCGTGCCGGGTCTGCCCCAGGGGCGGACCCGGCACGCTTTGTCGCGTCGAGTTGTCGCGTCGAGTTGTCGCGTCGAGCCGATTGGTGTGCTCCGTGACGAGGTGTTATCGTTCACAGTCGATAGTGAAGACGGACGATATCTGTGCCTGCCGGGCCGCCTCACGTCGCTTCACAGCTAATGATCATGTGACCTCTCCCTGGGCAGAGGGGTCGATGTTAGCGATCACAACTCTCGGTGAGCGGGACGTTTCGCCGCGGCAGCGGCCGCCCCGCGTGATCGTTCGACTCTCATTCCTGAAGGAGGATCATGGTTGCCATTGGCGAGGTTTCGTCGGCTGCGCCGCGTCGGCGTGGCTGGTTGTCGCGGGTCGCTGCCGCGGTTGTGGCGGTGGTGGTGGGGGGCACGCTGGTGGCCGTGACGCCGTCGCCGGCGACGGCCGCGACGGTGGATACGAATGCCTGGTACGTGTTGGTGAATCGCAACAGTGGTAAGGCGTTGGACGTCTACAACCTGGCGACGAATGACGGGGCGCGGATCACGCAGTGGGCGCGTAACGACGGGGCGTGGCAGCAGTGGCAGTTCGTCGATTCGGGTGGCGGCTACTACCGGTTGAAGTCGCGGCACTCGGGCAAGGTGTTGGACGTCTACAACTGGTCGACGGCCAACGGTGCGGCGATTGTGCAGTGGGCTGACGGTAACGGTGCGAATCAGCAGTTCCGGCTGGCGGATTCGGCTGGTGGTTATGTGCGGTTGATCAACCGCAACTCGAACAAGGTGGTGGAGGTGCAGAACGCCTCGACGGCCGACGGCGGCAACGTCGTGCAGTACGACGACTTCAACGGCACGCACCAGCAGTGGCAGCTGATCCAGGTCGGCGGCGGAGGCAACCCCGGTACCCCTGGCGGCAACTTCACCAACCCGGTGGTCTGGCAGGACGTCGCCGACGTCGACATCATCCGGGTCGGCGACGTCTACTACCTGTCCGCCTCCACCATGCACTACTCGCCGGGCGCCCCGGTGCTGCGCTCGTACGACCTGGTGAACTGGGAGTTCGCCGGGCACTCGGTGCCCCGGCTCGACTTCGGCACCAAGTACGACCTGCCCAGCGGGCAACAGGCGTACGTGGACGGCATCTGGGCCTCCACGCTGAACTACCGGCCGAGCAACCGGACGTTCTACTGGGCCGGGTGCATCGACTTCTCGCAGACCCACATCTACACCGCCGC
>NZ_JBFBAO010000612.1:0-2066 GCF_040682255.1 Micromonospora sp. NPDC051296
TGTTGTGTCCACAACGCACAGACGATCACGCGGTGGCCGTCCTCATTCCCGCGGGATCCGAGGTCACCTCACGAACGGCGGCTGCCGTACTAGGATCGCCGGCATGACAACAGGGACGTTGATCACGGTTGCCCCCACCGGCGCGGAGTCGGCCAAGACGGAGGTGCCGGCGCTGCCGGTGACCCTTGACGAGCTGCTGCTCACCGCGAAGGAGTGCGAGGCGCTGGGCGCCTCCGTGATCCACGTCCACATCCGGGACGACGAGGCGCGGCCCACCCTCGACCAGGGCCGGCTCCGCGCGACCGTGGCGGCGTTGCGGGAGAGCACCGACCTGATCGTGCAGCTGTCCACCGGCGGCGCGGTCACCGACCCGGAGGCTGACCGGCTCGCCGTGCTGGACGCGGGGCCGGACATGGCCTCGTGCACCATGGGCACGGTCAACTTCGGCGAGGACGTCTTCCTCAACCGCTGGGAGTTCATCGTCGACCTGCACACCCGGATGCAGGAGCGCGGCATCGTGCCGGAGTACGAGATCTTCGACCTCGGTCACCTCACCGCGTTGCAGCGCCTGCTCGGCAAGTACGGCCTGCCGCACGGCGGCCACGTCCACGTCGACTTCGTCATGGGGGTGCCCGGCGGGATGCCGGGCACCACGGCCACCCTCGTCGCGGCCCAGCAGATGCTGCGCGACCTGCCGGAGGGCACCACCTTCTCGGCGACCGGCATCGGCCGTACCAGCATCCCGGTGATGCTCGCCGCGCTGTCCGCCGGCGGTCACCTGCGGGTCGGGATGGAGGACACGGTGACGTACGCCAAGGGCCGGCCGGTGGAATCCAACATGCAGCTGGTCGCCCGGGCGGTCGGCTTCGCCCAGCTGGCCCAGCGTCCGCCGCTGAACACCACCGAGGCCCGAGAGCTGCTCGGGCTGTAAGGGTGGTCCCCACCCGGCACCCCTGTACACCCGGAGGTTGAATCCCTGCTCACCCCGGCGGCGGCCGGGTCCGGTGCGTCGGTACCGTCCACGTCGTGGGAAAGACGTATCGGGGCGGCGCGCCGCTCGCCGAGGTGGTCCGGTCCGGCTTCGTGGAGGGTGTGCACCGAGGGTCCGTGGTGGTGCTGGACGCCGCCGGCGCGGTGCTGGCCGCGGCGGGTGACGTCACCTCGCCGGTCTTCCCCCGCTCCTCGAACAAGCCGATGCAGGCGGTCGGGATGATCCGCGCCGGGCTGCCGCTGACCGAATCCGCCGACCTGGCTCTGGTGGCGGCCAGCCACGCGGGGGAGGAGTTCCACCTGGCCCGGGTCGGCGGGCTGCTCGCCGGTGCCGGGCTCGGCGAGGACGACCTGCACTGCCCGCCGGAGCTGCCGGTCGGCGAGGAGGCGCGGGTGGCGGTGCTGCGGGCCGGCGGTGGCCCTACCCGGATCCAGATGAACTGTTCCGGCAAGCACGCCGGGATGCTGTTGACCTGCCGCGCCGCCGGCTGGCCGGCGGACGGGTACTGGCGGCCCGAGCACCCGCTCCAGCAGCGGCTGCGGGACGCGGTCGAGGAGTTCACCGGCGAGCAGGCGGCCGCGGTCGGCGTCGACGGCTGCGGTGCCCCGGTGCTGGCCGCGTCGTTGACCGGGCTGGCCGGGGCGTACCTCCGGCTGGTCACGGCCGAGCCCGGTACGGCGCCGCGCGCCGTGGCCGACGCGATGCGGGCGTACCCGGAGATTGTCGGCGGTACGCAGGCCGACGACACCCGGCTGATGCGCGGCGTACCCGGGCTGTTGGCGAAGGTGGGCGCGGAGGGTGTCATCGCCACGGCGCTGCCCGGCGTCGGTGCCGTGGCCCTGAAGATCGACGACGGCGCGGGCCGGGCCCGGATGCCGGTGCTGGTTTCCGCGCTGCGCCGACTTGCGGTCGACGCGCCGGTGCTGGAGGAGTTCGCGGAGGTGCCGCTCTTCGGCGGCGGCCTTCCGGTCGGTGCCGTACGCCCGCTCTGGTAGCCGGCCCACCGCCGTCTGGTGCCCGGCGCCGGGCCCCACACGGCAGGATATCAAGGCCGGAATGCGAGCCGCCCCGCGGT
>NZ_JBFBAO010000613.1:0-2020 GCF_040682255.1 Micromonospora sp. NPDC051296
CACCAACCTGCTCGACGGCGACCGCGTCCCGCTCTACGGTGACGGCCGGCACGTGCGCGACTGGCTGCACGTCGACGACCACGTGCGGGCGCTGGAGCTGGTCCGGACCCGGGGCCGGCGGGGCGAGATCTACAACATCGGGGGCGGCACCCAGCTCACCAACCGGGAGATGGCCGAACGCCTCCTGCACGCCTGCGGTGCCGCACCCAACCGGATCCGGTACGTGGCGGACCGCAAGGGCCACGACCGCCGGTACGCCGTCGACTGGTCCAAGATCCGCCGTGAGCTCGGGTACGCGCCGCGCCACGACCTCGACGCCGGGCTGCACGAGACGGTGGCCTGGTACCGCGCGAACCGGTCCTGGTGGGAGTCGCTCAAGCAGCCGTCGCCGGTTGCGCAAGCTGGGAGATCGGACTGCTCCTGACCTCGGTTAGCCTGACTGTCCTCAGTGGTCCCGGAAGGGAGGTCCGCGATGGTGCCGGCTGCCTATCACGGCGCAGATCCGCCGGACAGGGAGCACCCGGCCGAGGCCGAGCCAGCCGGTTCCGGGGACCGATGTCCGCCGGGGGGTTTCGCAGCCGCCGACGGTGACCGACCGACGCAGCGCAGAACGGCCCGCCTGCAACGGACGGCGGCTCCCTACTTCTGGTGGCGGTGGGGCTACGAGCCCGCCGCTGACGCGGACACCGTCCCGGCGGCACACCACAACCCGTCGGGCGGCCCCGGGCTGATGCCGTGAGGCAATCGCTCTACCCAGAGTGGCCGATCGCCTACTTTGGGTGAACAGAACGGGCCATTCCGGCATCCGGTATGGTATCTTTACCAAACCGACTTGACTTTCAGTAGGGCCCGCACCGACGCTCCACTTTCGAATAGCACACTGCTGCGACGAACGTGATGTCCACATGCGCCCACCGAGAAGACCATGTGCTGGTGCCGGCTCGGTACCATGCTCCGTCTGCATAGCCGCCGCCGATCGACGGCGCCACCCGCGGCCGTACGCCAGTCGCGGCGGCCTGATCCCCCCGGTTGAGATGACCTTCGGTGAACTGCACACGCTTCCCCTGAGCACCCTGGTGACGCGGCCGGTCGTTGAGCAGTTCCCGGATCTGCGACCGGGCGTCGTCCGCCTCGACGCGCCCGCCGGCACGCTGGCCCACGCCGCCGTCCTCGACGTCTTGACGCGCTATCCGAGACACTCGGCCGCCGGCGCCAACCGCCCCCGTTCCCGGGTGGTGCTCGACTGGGCCGCCGGACGGTTCCGCACCCTGATCGGCGCGCCCGGCGGCGCGGTGTCGTTCGGCGCCGACATGACGAGCCTGACCCTGGGTTTCGTCCGCTCCGTCGAACCGGCCCTGCGCCCCGGCGACGAGGTCGTGTGCACCGCGCTGGACCATCGGGCCAACGTGGACCCGTGGCGGGAATCCGCCCGACGCCGGGGTGCCGTGGTGCGCGTCGCGGACCTGTCGCCGGACGGACAGCTGACCGTGGACGCGATCACCGCGCAGCTCAGCCCCCGTACCCGCTGGGTCGCGCTGACCGCCGGCTCGAACGTGCTGGGCAGCGTGCCGGATATCACCGGGATCTGCGCCGCCGCCCGGTCGACCGGCGCGCAGGTCTTCGTGGACGGGGCACAGGTCCCGGCACACCGGTCGGTGGACGTCGCGGCGTGGGACTGCGACGCATTTGTCACCTCCGCCGCCACCTGGTACGGCCCCCGGTGCGGGATCCTGTGGAAGCGCACCTGCCGCGTCGGATCCACGCTGGTGCATGGCGCCGGTGCGCCGGCCGGGCGGACCGGGCCGGGCATCGACTCGGTCCTGGCCACCGGGGTCGCCGCCGAGGTGCTGCTGAGCTGGGACCGGGCGGCGGTCTTCCGGCACGGCGAACGGTTGGCCAACCTACTGGCCCGGGGCCTGCGCATGGTCGACGGCGTACGCGTGCTCGGCCGATCGGACGACGCGACCCGCCTGCCGATCGTCGCCTTTCAGGTCGACGGCCGCCCGGCCGCCGAGGTGTC
>NZ_JBFBAO010000614.1:0-1985 GCF_040682255.1 Micromonospora sp. NPDC051296
CCAGGCCGGCATCCGCGCGGTCTTCGACACCCTCCGCGAGACCGTGGCCGCCGGCGAGTACGACGACGTCATCGCGCACCTGCCGGCGGAGCTGTGGCAGGTGGCCAACCCGGCCCCGCCGTACGACGGACAGCGCAACCGTTGACCGGTCACGCCGGCGCTGTCGGCATCACCGATGCGCGCCGCTCACCGCCGGTTCCAGGTACACCGGCAGGTGGTGACCCGCCTTCGCGACGAACATCGCCACCTCGTACGCCATGTCGCCGACCTCGGCGTCACCGTCGATCCCGACGGTGAGGATCGCCCCGTTGCCGGTGGTGGCGTGGAACAGGAACGCCCGGGACATCTGCACGACGACCTGGTGCAGCTCTCCTTCGCCGCACACCCGGGCGGCGGCCAGACCGAGCGCCTGAAGGCCGCAGACCATGCTGGACAGCTGTTCGGCGAGCTCGTTCTCGATGCCCCGGGAGGCGCCCAACAGGATTCCGTCCGGCGAGAGCACCGCCGCGAACTGGGCACCCGGCACCCGGTCGACGATGTCGTCGAGCGCACGGCTGAGGTTGTCGGTGGTGACCACGGCAGGGGTCATAGGGTCGTCCTTTCGTTACGGCGGAACCGGTGACGGCGGTGGGTCGCGCTCACGGCGCGGTCCGTTGTGGCCAGGGCTGTCCGGTCGTGCTGCTCGACCGGTCGGCGAGGATGGTGCGCAGCAGGGCCAGCAGGTCGGGGCGGTTGGCGCAGTTGAGCCGGGCGCGCATCCGCGCCACGTGGTGCTCCACGGTCTTGGCCGAGATGAACAACCGGTCGCCGATCTCCCGGTAGGTCAGGCCGGCCACCACCAGTTCGGCCACCTCGCGCTCCCGGTCGCTGAGCCGTTGGGCGGTGGTGCCGGCCGCCGGCTTGCCGTCTCCGGCGGCGGATCCGCCCTGGAGCATCCGCGCGCAGTCCAGCAGCGCGGTCATCGCCCGCCGGTCGGAGGTGCGGATGGCGGCCTGCCCGGCCAGCCGGGCACCGTCCCAGCACAGGCCGGTGTCGTGCAGGCCGCGTGCGGCGGCCTCGACGCGGGCCGGGTCGACGGTGCCGCGCAGGACCTCCACCCAGCACTCGGCGGCGGCGGCCACCACGGCGGCGTACCGGCTGTGCCCGACGGCGGAGACCAGGGCGGCGACGTGGTGGTCGGCGGCGGCCGGGTCCTCGGTGAGGATGGCCGCGTGCAGTCCGCTCCAGTGCAGCGGCGTACGCCACAGTGGCGGGTCGTCGAGCCGGTCGAGGAGCAGGCGGGCGGCCCGCAGGTACGGCTGTAGCCGGCCCAGGTCACCGAGCCGGGCGCCGGCGATGGCCAGTTCGCCGAGCGGGAGGAGGGTGAACAGGTCGACCGGGTGGCGGACCACCGCCTCCAGCGCGGGTACCCAGCCGCGTTGCAGCGCGCCGAGGTCGCTGCCACGCCGGGCGATGCCCAGCGTCAACCCGGCGGCGAAGAGCAGGTCCCGTGATTCCGGCGGCCGGCCGCCGGTCACCTCGGCGAGTTGCTCGGCCGCGTCCGCGGTGCGGCCCCGGACCATCAGGATCCAGGCCCGCAGCAGCCGGTGTCGGGGGGCCAGCAGCGGACCGCCGATCCCGCTGGACAGGGCCCGGTCGAGGACCCCTTCGGCGATGTCCAGCTCGCCGCAGTGCACCGCGGTCAGCGCCGCCAGGGCGGCCGGGCTGTCCGGCAGCAGCACCGCCCGGCCGTCGGGTTCCAGCAGCGCGGCGGCCTGCACGAGGGTGGACAGGGCGGCGGCCGGCGGCCCGTGGACGCTTTCGCGTACCCCGTCGGCCATCAGCCGGGCCGCGCTGCCGTGCAGGGTCGGCGGGTCGGCGCGGTCGGCGCGGTCGGCGTGGGTCCGGGCTGTCATCGTCATCACCACCTTCGACCTCGACGAGTACGTCTACGCCGCGCTGCGCGCCGGGGCCCGCGGTTTCCTGCTCAAGGACGCCGGCTCGGT
>NZ_JBFBAO010000615.1:0-1982 GCF_040682255.1 Micromonospora sp. NPDC051296
AAGCTGCCCAAGCGACGCCTGTCCCGCCAGACACTGGTCGCCGTGCGCACCGACCGTGGCTGGCGGTTCACCGCACTGCACAACGGGCGGGTGCGTCCAGTGCAGATTCCGGCCCCGGATTCGCTGCCCTCTCGCATGGCTCAGGCCATGGGCCACGCAGCCCGCAGACTCGGTGTGGGCCGAGCCACTGCCAGAACCTAACCGTCTCGGCCGACCGTCGCCTCTACCATGATGTCCTCATTTGCCGCCGGTCGTGCGCGCGCCGGTGCTGGCACCTCCGTCACCTTCGGTAGCCGCCGACCTCGGGCGTGGACAGCTGCGAGGACGCCCGGACGTGCCGACGACAGTGCGCTGGCAGAAGTTCGCAGGCGATAAGATCGTTTGGTGCTGGTGCGATGCGTCAAGATCATCGACGCTTTTGGTGATCCGGTCGATGCATACCCCGGCATGACGATCGGGAGGTCCTATCCAGTTCTCGAGATCTCTTACTGGGTGGACGCTTACTACGTGCGGGTTGTCGATGACGACGGAACCGACTCCATCTGGAGCCCCGAGATGTTCGAGACCGTGGACGGGCACATCCCTCGCTGTTGGTCGGTGGCCTTGGACAATGACGGGTCACTTCGGCTCGCTCCGAAGGCTTGGCTTCGGCAGGGCTTCTGGACGGACCAGCTTTCAGATGAGCCCAACGCCGTCGCGGAGTACGAAAAAGGCCGAACCTCCATACTCGCGGAGCTGATGACCGAATGACGCCTCCCGGGCGGACGTGGCGCCAAGTCCACCGAGGCCTTGTCTGCACGGACTTGCCGCAGACGGTGCGTGCCCGGCACGCTGACGGTCGCGCCGTGTCAGGCCCTGTCCGGAACCGGCGGGACCTGGCATCGGCGGCGAAACTCCTCGAGCCACTGCTCCACCTGCTCGTCGTCGTGTAGGAATCTGCCGTCTAGGTCTGCCAGGTCGATTCCGTGGAGACGTTCGAGCGCCCACTCGGTCACCTCGTCAGCGACCAGGCGATCGGCTGGAGTTCCGTGCCATTGAGTGGCCCACCGGTCTGCTTCGTCACGGGTGCGCGTGCCAGCCAGCACGGCGGTGAACCACTCATCGATCTCTTCCCGCCTGGGCGGAAGCTGCCGGCCAACCATTCTCATAGCCTGCCGTACATCTCCGACCGACGCACGGATCTGCCGCCGAGCGGGTGTCAGGGGCCGCACCTGCGAGACCCACAAGTCAGCCGACCACTCGTGCCGCTGTCCGCTATGTAGTTGCTCCTGGGCGATGGTCTGGAATGCTTCGCCCATGCCTTCCTACCCCCATACCTTCGCCGACCAGGTCGTCGCACAGCCAGCCCGTACCCAGTTCGAGGCGTTCCTCGACGAGCACCGCGGCGCGCTCAATGGCTGCCTGGACGGACTGACAGAAGAACAGGTGCGCCGATCGTTGGTGGCCTCCCGGACCACGCTGCTGGGCCTTGTGAAGCACGCGACTTTCGTCGAGAAGGTCTGGTTTGACGAAGCCGTCACGTGCCGGTCACGCGCTGAAATCGGCATCCCTGCCACGTCAGACGACTCGTTCAACCTCGATGACGACGACACGATCGCCACCGTCCAGCGCGCACACCGCGAAGCCTGCGAAGCATCACGCCATGCGACGTCATCCCTGGGTCTGGACGACATCCTTCACGGACACCGGCGGGGCCCCCTTCCGCTGCGGTGGGTGTATCTCCACGTGCTGCGCGAGCTCGCCCAGCACTGTGGGCACGCAGACATTCTTCGAGAGCAGCTCATCAACGAGTAGGGCCCGGACGTCCGCACTATGCCGCCGTGCGGGCACCGCACGAAGGAGGCTCGGTCGCCCCGTGAGCAGCGGCGGCGGGCTGGCGGCAGGAGGAGCACTCGCGGGATTCGCTGCGCAAGGCGGCGGTGGAGGCGGTACAGGCCGGCATCGGCGGGATCATGCTGTTCGGGGTGCCGGCGTCGCGCGAC
>NZ_JBFBAO010000616.1:0-1974 GCF_040682255.1 Micromonospora sp. NPDC051296
CCGGCCACGCCGGGCACGTGCCCCCAGGTCGGCTGGCGGGGGCCCCAGGATTCCGAGAAGCCGATGCCGTTGCCGTTGTACGGCGAGAAGGCGGCGAACCCGGGCCACTGGGCACCCGGCGCGGTGGCGTACGAGAAGCCGTGCAGGACGCACTGGTTGACGCCGGCCGCGAAGATGCTGCCGACGGTCTGCAACACCTTGTTCCAGGTGGTGTTGTAGGCGCCGTTGGCGTACGCCGCGGTCTCGCAGGACAGGATGGAGCGGCCACCCATGTCCCGCCCGGAGGCGAGCGCCCGGTAGTCGTCCAGGTTCTTGAAGCCGAGCGACTCGGACTCGGGCACGTCGAGCAGGGCCGAGCTGTAGATCGCGTCGGTCTCCAGCCCGTACGGCTGCACCCGCAGGGTCATCCCGAGGCCGTACGCGAACTCGCGCAGCGGGATCAGGTGGTTCTCGTGGTACAGGTCGCTGAGGACCTGGTTGAAGTCGTCACGGACGTGGTTGGTGGTTTCCCCGTCGTACGTGAAGAGGTACTTCTCCGACCGCTCGACGATCACCGGCAGGTAGGGCAGCAGGTCGTACCCGTTGCGGCGCTCGAACTCGGCGAGCATGTGCGGCGTCCAGATGGTCGCCTTCGTCTCGATCTCCAGCGAGTCCTCGAACAGGTTGTCACCGACCTCGCGCAGCAGGCCGCGGATCGCCGGCGTGAGGATCTTCGACTCCCACTCGTCGATGACGACCTGGGTGCCGGCCAGGCTGAAGTGGTCCACCACGTACGACTTCGGGTCGGTGTGCGGGCCGGCCTCCGGCTCCTGCGCCGAGCCCCGCTCCCAGTAGGCCAGCAGCACCCAGGTGCCCTCCGGCGCGGTCCAGCGGATGGCGCCGTCGCGGACCTGATCGGTGATGGTCTGGACGGTTTTCGGGTCGAGCGTCACCACGGCCGCGGTCGGCGAGCCGATGACCTTGGCGACCTGGACGAAGAGCAGATCCTGCCGGTTGACGCCCGCGTGCGGGGGGAAGATCTGCGCGGGCAGCGGCCCGTCGAAGACCTCACCGCCGTTGACGGTGGCCGACCCGTGCACCAGTTCCTTCGACGCCGCGGCGTCGTCGGGGGTGATGGTCGGGACAGCGGTCGGCCAGCACGGGCCGAGCGCCAGGTCGACGCGGACGCCGCGCTTGCTGGCCTGACGCAGCGCGGACTCGACGCCGTCGAGCCAGGGCCGGGTTCCCCAGCCAGAGCCGGCCGGGTCCATCGGGGTCCGCACGCTGTGGTGCACGTCCTGGATCTCCACGCCACCGAACCCGGCGTCCGCGATCTGGTCGATCTCGCGGGCGATCTCGGCGGGGTCGACCAGGCCGTGCGGCCACCACCAGCGGAACTTCGCGGCCACGTCGGCGCCGGGGTTGGCGAACTGCTGCGCGAACTTGAACGGCATGCCGGACGGCTGCCCGGGCGCGGCACCGGCGACGGACGGCTTCCAGGGCAGCGCCGCGCCCAGCCCGAGCGCGGCGCCCATGCCCAGGAGCCTGCGGCGGGAAAGGTGGCTCGGCCGACCCGTGCCGGCGAGCGGTTGTTCGGTCATCGTGGACCTCCACGTCGAGGGGTGTGGCGAGTTCCGGCCACGGCTGTGGGCAGCCGGATCTCCCGCCGGGGGTAGGCGGTTCCGGTATATCGGGGGAGAGCTATGAATCGTTTCAAAGCGGCGGCGCCAGCGTAATCAAGCCGGAATACCCAGGCAATAGCCTGGCCACATCCGGTCATGCCGGTGGCACCGGCGGGTCAGCCCACTCCCGGCCGGACGGGGCGGCGACAGTGGTAGACCAGCGCCGGCGGCACGTTCGACCAGACCGTCATCGGCTCAGGGCGACCCGGAACGCGCGACCCGGAAACCGACGTCGTCGACCTTGAACGTCGGGTGGCTGCGTCGCCGTACCGACGCCCGGCAGCTCCAGTGCTCGTCGAACCACCCGCCGCCG
>NZ_JBFBAO010000617.1:0-1973 GCF_040682255.1 Micromonospora sp. NPDC051296
CGTCCAGCTCGGTATTCGGCACGACGAGGGTGGCCAGGCCGATCCGGTCCGCCTCGGCGGCGTCCATCCGCCGGCCGGTGGCGCAGATCTCCAGCATCGGACGCTGCGGGCGGTGGCGTCGCGGTGACTTTGCGATGCGTCGATTCGCATCGCGAACAATCACCGTCCGTGCTGGTCAGGCCGGCGAATGGTAGGCCAGCACGCCCCGGTTGACGGTGCCGATCGCCTGCCGGGCGGTGGCCCGCAACTCGGCCGAGGCGCCGCCGGAGTCGGCCAGCTGGCCGAGCAGGTCCACCACCTGCCGGGCCCACCGGACGAAGTCGCCGGCCGGCATCTCACCGTCGAGTTCGTGCCCGCTGGACAGCACCTTCGCCAACGCCTCACCGCGAGCCCAGCGGTAGATCGGCCACGCGAAACCCAGGTCCGGCTCGCGGGTGACCGCCAGCCCACGGGACGCCTCGTCGGCCTCGATCTCGCTCCACAGCTTCAGCGTCGCGTCCACCGCGTCGGCGACCGCGCCGCGCGGCAGCGAGGCCCGCTCGTCGACGTCGCGGCGGGCCTCGAAGACCACCACGGAGACCGCGGCGGCCAGCTCGGCCGGGGACAGCCCGTCCCAGACACCCCGGCGCAGGCACTCCGCCACCAGCAGGTCGGCCTCGGTCCAGATCCGCCCCAGCATCCGGCCGGCGTCGGTCACCGAGCCCTCGGCGGTGAGGTAGCCGCGGGTGGTGAGCAGCGCGACGATCCGGTCGAAGGTACGCGCCAGCGACCCTGTCCGGCCGGCCACCCGCTGGCGCAGCTCCTCGGTGTCCCGCTCCAGCCGCCGGCGGCGCTCCGCCCACCGGGCGTGCTCCTCCCGCTCCGGGCAGGCGTGGCACGGGTGCCGGCGCAGCTCGGCGCGGAGCTGGGTGAGCCGGTGATCCTCCCCCGACTGCCGGCCCCGGGCACCCCGGCGGGAATGCCGGTCCAGGCCGGTGCCGCTGACCTGAGCCGCCAGGTCGCGCCGGGCGGCCGGGTTGCGGTGGTTGAAGTGCTTCGGCACCCGGATGCGCGCCAACACCTCGGCCGGGGTGGTGAAGTCACCGGGGTTGATCCGCCCGGCCCACCGGTCCTGGGTGAGCACCAGCGGGCGCGGCTCGCTGAACCCACCGGCGGCCGGGTCGAGCACCACGGCCAGGCCGGCCCGACGCCCGGACGGCACCCGGATCACGTCGCCGACCCGCAGCCGCTCCAGCGACGCCACCGCCGCCGCCCGGCGCTGGCTCTGCCCCTGCCGGGCGATGGCCCGTTCCCGGTCGGCGATGGCCACCCGCAGCGCGAAGTACTCGGCGAAGTCACCGTGGTGGCAGTCCGCCTCCACCCCGTACGCGTCGATGGTCTCGGTGTTGCGCTGCACCTGCCGGGCCAGGCCGACCACCGACCGGTCCGCCTGGAACTGCGCGAACGACGACTCCAGCAGCGCCCGGGCCGGCTCCGCGCCGACGCTGCCGACCAGGTTCACCGCCATGTTGTACGAGGGCCGAAAGCTGGACCGCAGCGGGTACGTGCGGGTGGAGGCGAGCCCGGCCACGTGCCGGGGGTCGGTCTCCGGGGACCACACCACCACGGCGTGCCCCTCGACGTCGATGCCCCGGCGCCCGGCCCGCCCGGTGAGCTGGGTGTACTCCCCCGGCGTCAGGTCGACGTGCGCCTCGCCGTTGTACTTGACCAGGCGCTCCAGCACCACACAGCGGGCCGGCATGTTGATCCCCAGGGCCAGGGTCTCGGTGGCGAAGACCGCCTTGACCAGCCCGCGGACGAACAGCTCCTCGACGACCTCCTTGAACGCCGGCAGCATCCCGGCGTGGTGGGCGGCCAGCCCGCGTTCCAGGCCGTCGAGCCACTCCCAGTAGCCCAGCACCGACAGGTCCTCACCGGGGATGGCGGTCACCCGGGACTCCACCACCCGGCGGATCTCCGCCCGCTCCTCGGGC
>NZ_JBFBAO010000618.1:0-1939 GCF_040682255.1 Micromonospora sp. NPDC051296
CCAGCGCCCGCACGTGGTCGTCGACGTGCAGCCAGTCGCGCACGTGCCGGCCGTCACCGTAGAGCGGGACGCGGTCGCCGTCGAGCAGGTTGGTGATCGCCAGCGGCACCAGCTTCTCCGGATGCTGGTGGGGGCCGTAGTTGTTGGCGCACCGGGTCACCCGTACGTCGAGCCCGTGGGTGCGGACGAAGGCCAGGGCGAGCAGATCGCTGGCGGCTTTCGTCGCCGCGTACGGTGAACTGGGCAGCACCGGGTCGGTCTCCGGCCAACTGCCCTCGTCGATCGAGCCGTACACCTCGTCGGTGGAGACGTGTACGAACAGTGCGCGGTCGCCGTGCCGACGCCGGACCGCCTCCAGCAGCGTCCAGGTGCCCAGGGCGTTGGTGCGCACGAAGTCCCCGCCGTCGGCGATGGACCGATCGACGTGCGACTCGGCGGCGAAGTGCACCACCTGGTCGTGCTCGGCCACCAGGCGGTCCACCAGCGGTCCGTCGCAGATGTCGCCTCGCACGAAGTGGTACGCGGGATGACCGGCCACCGGGCGCAGGTTCGCGAGGTTGCCGGCGTAGGTGACCTTGTCCAGGACGGTGACGTGGACGTCGCCGGGACCGTCCGGCCCGAGCAGGGTCCGCACGTAGTGCGACCCGATGAAACCGGCGCCACCGGTGACGAGGAGCCGGATGCCGCTCACGACCACCTCCGATCGCCGTCGCCCGCCGTCGCCGCTCGCCCGCCCGTCGCCTCTCGCCCGGCGACCGTCGCCTCGATCGTCGGTAGGCTCATCGTCGCCCCGGGCGCGTCGTCGACCCGGCCGGGCCGGCAAACCGACCGTCCTGGATGGACGCCGGGGGTAGGAGGACAGGGTGGAGATCCGTCCGTTGACGATCGACGGGGCCTGGCTGGTCACCCCGAGGCACCACGGCGACGACCCGGGCCTGTTCCTGGAGTGGTACCAGGCGGAGACCTTCGCCGCGGCGGTCGGCCGGCCGTTCCCGCTGGCGCAGTCCAACATCTCGATCTCCGGCCGGGGCGTGGTCCGGGGCATCCACCTGGTCGACCTGCCGCCGGGCCAGGACAAATACATCACCTGCGTCAGCGGTGCCGTACTCGACGTCGTCGTGGACCTGCGACTGGGTTCGCCGACCTTCGGTCGCTGGGAGGCGGTGCGGCTGGACGATGCCAACCGGCACGCGGTGCACCTCGACGCCGGCCTCGGCCACGCGTTCTGCGCGTTGACCGAGCCGGCCACCGTGGTGTACCTGTGCTCGTCGCCGTACGACCCGGCGGCCGAGCGTACCGTCAACCCGATGGATCCCGACCTCGCCATCGACTGGCCGGAGGGGCCGCTGCGGATGTCCCCCCGGGACGCCGGTGCGCCGAGCGTGGCGCAGGCCCGGCAGGCCGGCGTCCTGCCGGCCTACGTTCCCCGGCACCCGGGCCGGTGACGGGGCGCTGCCCCGGCCGGTGGCCCGCGCCGGCCAGACGGACCGCCCGACAGCGCTCACCTGCTGTTGTACGGCATGGTGGGGAACCATCCATAGTCGAACATCGCGGGTAGCCGCACGTTCCAGTACACGACCATGAACACGCCCAGCGCGATCAGCAACCCGCCGGTGAGCACCGCCGTCCGGGACGGGCTGGCCGCCAGGGCGCGGATGAACCCACCCCGCGTGACCAGAACGAGCAGGGCGAACAGCGCCGCGACGATGGCGATGTTGCCGAGCGACTGCAGGACGAACGCGCCGGCGCCGTAGAGCGGGTTCCCGCTCTCCACCGCCCAGACAAACAGCTTGTTGAACAGCGGGTACGGCCGGCCGATCAGGAAGCCGCCGACCAGCGCGCCGAGCACCACCACCCGGGCCACCGGGCGGTGCGCGAACGGATCCCGCACCACGCCCAGCGCGGCCAGGCCGAGATAGACGAAGGCCAGCCCGATCAG
>NZ_JBFBAO010000619.1:0-1939 GCF_040682255.1 Micromonospora sp. NPDC051296
CCGTACGTTGCCCAGGCCACGCAGGTGGACCAGGTCCAGCAGGTTGGCAATTCCGGGCGTGTGCACCTCGACCGCCAGATAGTCTCGATCCGGGTCGGCGGCGGCCATTTCGACCGTCGTGTCGCCCATACCGGATCCGATCTCGACCACCAGCGGAGCTCGGCGGCCGAACAGCCCGGCGGGGTCGAACGGCGCGGCGTCGGGGACGCGCAGGCCGTACGCCGGCCAGAGCTGCTCCAACGCCGCCGTCTGTCGGCCGCTCATCCGGCCGCGTCGCGGGTGGAAGGTACGGATCGCCCGCGCCGGGTGCGGCGCGGACACGGCGGGAAGCGGGTCGGTGTAGGTCACAGCGAACCGAGCCTACGCGAGCACCGCGCCGGATCGGATGTGATGTACGACCGGGGGTGAGACCATCATCCCGTACGGCAGACCGGGTGTCCGGCGGCGCCCGGCGAGTGCTTCGGCGCGCCGGGAGGGGGCATCGTGTCAGGGAGCCGCACACGTCCGGCGCTGTGGGCCGCCTCGTACGCCGCTCCGCTGCTGGCCTTCGCTGCCGTCGCCCCGCTGCTCGCCGCCGCGCTGGCCGCGCCGTTCGTGGTGGCGGCGCCGGCCCGGGCCGCCGGACCAGGTCCGACCGCCGCCCAGAATGCCGTTTGGCGGCCGGTCGCCGCACCGGATCCACCCGGCCCGAACGTCTTCATCGAGGTCAGCCCGGGCACCGTGGAACCGGGGCACCTGGTCGGGCTCCGGGCCAGCTGCCAGGACAACTCGGTGGGCGCCATCGTGATCTCGGACGCCTTCGGCCGGGTCGCCGTGCAGCCGCAGCGCGGGTTGCTGACCGGGACGGCCCAGGTGAAGGATCGGGTGCTGCCCGGCAGCTACCGGGTCAAGCTGGAATGCCGGGGCGGCGAGACCGCGTCGACCATGCTCCAGGTGGTACGCACCGTCAAGCCCAGCGGCAGGCCCAGCCGGGGGCCGGCGACCGGCTTCGGCGGCGGTGCCGGTGGCGTCACCTCCGGTCTGCTGCTTCCCGCCGGGCTCGCGCTGACCATCACCGGCGTCGTCGTGTGGTTCATGACTGCGCGCCGCCGCGGCGCGCGTCGGTGAGCCTGCCATGCCGGCCGCTCGCGCCCCACGACCATCCGGCTCCGGCCGTACGCCGCGACCATCCGGCTCCGGGCGTGCGGCGCGAACCGCTGGTGCCGGCCGTACGGCGCGCCCCGCACCTCGCCCCGAACTCTTCCTGCCATATCCCGACGGCCGCACGCCCCGGCCACCCGCCTTCGCCCCCAACCCCGAGGTCTTCGCCCCCCACTCCGGTCGTTCCCGCCGCCAGCGGCGGTCCGGCCGTAGCCCTTGGTCGATACCGCTGGCCGTGGTGCTGGTGCTGGCCGGCGTCTTCGCCACCGGCGCCGGGCTGGGGCGCGCGGTCGGCGATCCGCTGGAGTGGGCCGCTGCCGCCGCCGGTGGCGAGCGGTCGTCGGCCGGTGCGCCGGCCGCCCGTACGACCGCCCGACCGGTGAGCCTCTCCGTCCCGTCGATCGACGTCTCCGCGCCGGTGAAGCCGGTCGGCGACGCGCCGGACGGCACGATCGGCGTGCCGCCGCTGAGCCGGCACGAGGAGACCGGCTGGTACGACCGGGGGCCTGTTCCCGGCGACCCGGGTCCCGCGGTCATCGTCGGGCACGTCGACACCAAGAACGGCCCATCGGTCTTCTACGACCTGGGCAAGATGCGGGTGGGCGACCCGATCGAGGTGACCCGGGACGACGGTTCGGTGGTGGTGTTCACCGTGGACTCGGTGGAGCACTTTCCCAAGGACCAGTTGCCAGCCGACCGCGTCTACGGTCACGAGGGCCCGGCCGGCCTGCGGCTGATCACCTGCGGCGGCCAATGGATCGGCGGCCGCACCGGCTACGCCGACAACGTGATCGTCTTC
>NZ_JBFBAO010000620.1:0-1930 GCF_040682255.1 Micromonospora sp. NPDC051296
GGGCCTGGGGGACAAGGTGGAGCGCCCTGCTGGACGAACGACCTTGTCGCCCTGGCCCTGGTCTGCTCGGCTTCTGCCTGGGTCGGTGGCTGACGGGATGGCACCCGCACCAAACCACAACCGGAACCTTCGGCAACCCATCCTGGAGTCGTCTGGCCCCCGCCGGAGGCTCGCCCTTGTACTCGCCGACACTGAAGCCCCGGATCTGCCATCGACCATGGCGGCCCGGGGCTTCGTCGTATTCGCGCCGCTGGCGGGCTGGAACCGACGCGCTGGCGGCCGAAGGCCAGAGGCGCGGCGGCGGGCCGGCAGGCCCGGCCCTGGTTCGGCGGCGCGAGCGGCCTGCGAAGCGGGCCGCCTTGATCTCGTACAGAAAGTTCTCACACCGCCCGACACTCGGGACTGTCGTACTTCGGTTGATGCGTTACAGGTTGGCTTCACTTGATGCGTGACACTCCGCTGAGTGCTGGTGGAGTTGAACGTGACGGAGCAGCGGTATCGCGCAGTGTTGGAAGTCCAGGCCGGGGTGCCGGTTACTGAGGTGGCCGAGCGGTTCGGCGTGTCGCGGCAGGCGGTGCACCGCTGGTTGGGCTGGTATCGCGATGAGGGTCTGGACGGGTTGGCGGATCGTTCTCATCGCCCACATGCCCATCCGGCACAGACCAGCCCGGAGGTCGAAGCGGCGATCTGCGAACTACGCCGTGGGCATCCGCGGTGGGGTCAGCGCCGGCTGCAGTTCGAGCTGGGCCGTCTCGGCTGCCCGGGTCCGGTGCCGTCGCTGAGCACCATCTACCGGGTCCTGGTACGGCACGGCCTCCTTGATCCGGTCCCTCGTCGACGTCGGCGGGAGGATTACCGGCGCTGGGAACGGGATCGGCCGATGGAGCTGTGGCAGCTGGACATCGTCGGCGGAATCACGCTGGCCAGCGGCGCCGAAGCCAAGGTCGTCACCGGCGTGGACGACCACTCCCGGTTCTGCGTCATCGCCACCGTGGTCCAGCGTGCCACCGGTCGGGTCGTCTGCCTGGCCTTCGCCGAAGCGCTGCAACGGTTCGGGATCCCCGAGGAGGTCCTGACCGATAACGGCAAGCAGTTCACCGGCCGGTTCACGAAGCCCCGCCCGGCCGAGGTGATGTTCGAAAGGATCTGCCGGGAAAACGGCATCGTGGCCCGCAACACCAAACCCCGCACACCCACCACGACTGGGAAGGTTGAGCGGTTCCACCAGACCCTGCAACGAGAACTGCTCGACGACGTCGAGGTCTGGCCGGACCTGGAAGCCGTGCAGACGGCCGTGGACGTCTTCCGCGCCGAGTACAACACCAACCGGCCCCACCAGTCCCTGAACATGGCGTTCCCGGCCGACCGGTTCACCGCCCGCCCCACCGATGCGCAGCTGCCGTTGCGACTGCCGCCCACCCTGGCCCCCGCCGTGCCCGCACCCCGCCCCGCACCGACAACGGAGCCGCAGGACCCGCCGGCCCTGCCCGCCCCGATGATGCTGTCGAGCAACGGCGTCGACCCGGTCAACCTGGCCGTCGAGTTCACCCGCACCGTTCCCGCCTCCGGCAACCTCGCCGTCTGCGGGCAACAGTTCTGGCTCGGCCCAGCCCGGGCCGGACTCACGATCGGCCTATGGGCCGACACCACCGCGGTTCACCTGCTCATCGACGGCGTCCGTCTCAAGACCGTCCCTTCCCGGCTCACCCCCGCCCACCTGCGTCAGCTTCTCGCCGAGGGCGGCCACCCCGCCGGGCCACCCCCGGTCATCGCCGGCCCGATCAAGCCGGGGGCTCCCGTCGAGGTCGACCGGCTCGTCAACGCCACCGGCCTGGTCAGCCTCGCCGGCCGGCAACACCCCATCGGCTACCACCTCGCAGGCCGACGCGTCACCATCCGCCTCGACCGCGGCGTCCTGCACCTGCTCGAC
>NZ_JBFBAO010000621.1:0-1927 GCF_040682255.1 Micromonospora sp. NPDC051296
CGGCGGTCTACGCGGCGCGTGCCAACCTCAAGCCCTTGATCATCGAAGGCGTGCAGTCCGGCGGCGCGCTGATGACCACCACCGAGGTGGAGAACGCCGGCGACACCGACTTCCGCAACCCCACCACCCCGGTGATCGTCAACCTGATCGCCGCGATCCGGACGCTGAAGCAGCGCTACGGACCGAACTTCGTGCTCACCATGGCGCCGGAGACGTTCTTCGTCCAGCTCGGGTATCAGTTCTACGGGCCCGGCCCGTGGGGTGGGCAGGACCCGCGCGCCGGGTCGTACCTGCCGGTGATCCACGCGCTGCGCAACGACCTGACCGTGCTGCACGTACAGAACTACAACTCGGGGCCGATCATGGGGCTGGACAACCAGTACCACACGATGGGCGGCGCCGACTTCCACGTCGCGATGACCGACATGCTGCTCGCCGGTTTCCCGGTCGCCGGCAACCCGGATCGGGTCTTCGCCGCCCTGCGGGAGGACCAGGTCGCCTTCGGCGCACCGTCGTCGGTCAGCGCAGGCAACGGCTACGTCGCCCCCGCCGGGGTGCAGTCGGCGGTGACCTGCCTGGTCCGGGGGCAAAGCTGCGGCAGCTACACCCCGCGCAGCGGCACCAACCCCGGCTTCCGGGGGCTGATGACCTGGTCGATCAACTGGGATCGGTACTACCAATGGGAGTTCGGCCGCAACCACGGCCCCTTCCTGAAGGCCCTGTCCTGAGCGGACGCCCCCGAACATCGGCGGTGGCCACGAGCGGTGCCGCTCGTGGCCACCACCGGGCCGGGACGATACCCGCGCGGGCGACCGACTTCCCCCAGCCAGCCGCCGGCAGGATCAGCGCGGCGGACGGTCCCGACGGGACGGGAACTGGGCACCGGGCCGGGCCAGCGTGGACCGGGCGCGCAGCCCGACCGAATCCGGCGCGGCGGCACCGACCGGGCCCGAACCGGTGGTCGGACCGGCCGTCGCCGGTGCCGGCGACCGCCGGGCATCCAGGTACGCCGCAGCCGCGCGGTCCTCGTCGGTAGGCGCGGCGAGCAGCGCGTAGACCAGCCCCACCACACCGAAGACCACCAGCAGCACGATCGGCACCAGCAGCGTGCCCACCTCGGCCCCGGCGATCTCCCCCCGCTGCTCGTGCAGGTGCACCGACAGGGCGCTCATGCCGGTGAAGTGCATGCCGTTGACCGCCACGCCCATCACCAGCGCCGAGGCGAGGATCGCCAGCCCCCGGCGTACGGTCACCGCGAGCCAGAGCGCGGCGGTGGCCGCCAGCACGGCGATCAGCACCGACAGGGCCACCCGGGCAGTGCCGCTCCCCGTCGCGGTCTCGCTGGCTGGAGAGCGTCGTAGCCGAGCTGGCCGTCCAGCCGCATCGCGGCCATGCCGGTGTAGTGCATCGCCGCCACCCCGACGCCGGTGAACAGGCCGGCGGCGATGATGCGTACCGCCGACAGCCGGCCGGTGCCCACGATGGCCAGTCCGATCCCGACGGACGCCACCGCGATCAGCGCGCTGGCGACGGTGATCGGCACGTCGTACCGGATCCGGGAACCGGTCACGGCGAAGCCCAGCATCGCCATGAAGTGCATGGTCCAGATCGCGGTGCCGCCGAGCGCCCACGCCGCCAGCAGCCCCCACCAGGTCCGCTGGCCGGCGCTGGGCGCGGTACGGATCCGGCTGGCGCAGATCAGTCCGAGGATGGAACCCAGCACCGACAGCGCGTAGCTGATCGCCGGTGTGATCCATCCGTACTCAAAGTGATTGATGTCTGCCAAAATGGCTCCCCCCAGAGCTGTTACCGGCGCGTACCTGACGCGCCGGTAACATGATCCGGGACCTGCTAAGCAGCCCGTTCCGCGGCCGTACCCCGACTGCTGCCCGAAGGGCTCGGACTGTCCCAGGTCGGTGCGCGCGCG
>NZ_JBFBAO010000622.1:0-1921 GCF_040682255.1 Micromonospora sp. NPDC051296
CAGTTGTGGACGCGGCACGAGTGAGAATGCAGGCATGAGTAGCGAAAGAAGGGTGAGAAACCCTTCCGCCGGATGACCAAGGGTTCCAGGGCCAGGTTAATCCGCCCTGGGTGAGTCGGGACCTAAGGCGAGGCCGAGAGGCGTAGTCGATGGACAACGGGTTGATATTCCCGTACCCGCGAAGGAGCGTCCCTGATGAACCTCGTTGTGCTAACCACCCGAACCGGCTGAGGTCTTCGGACCAAGGTTGGGGAGCGTGGGAACCTGGCGGGTAGTAGTCAAGCGATGGGGTGACGCAGGAAGGTAGCTGAGCCCGGCCGGTGGTTGTGCCGGGGTAAGCGTGTAGGCCGTGCTGTAGGCAAATCCGCAGCACATGTAGGCTGAGACGTGATGCCGAGCCGATTCAGGTGAAGTCAGTGATCCTATGCTGCCGAGAAAAGCCTCTAGCGAGTTTCGAGCGGCCCGTACCCCAAACCGACACAGGTGGTCAGGTAGAGAATACCGAGGCGATCGGGCGAACTGTGGTTAAGGAACTCGGCAAATTGCCCCCGTAACTTAGGGAGAAGGGGGGCCGGAGACGTGAAGCCCCGCGCGGGTGGAGCGTTGTATGGCCGCAGAGAGCAGGGGGAAGCGACTGTTTACTAAAAACACAGGTCCATGCGAAGAAGTAATTCGATGTATATGGACTGACGCCTGCCCGGTGCTGGAACGTTAAGGGGACCTGTTAGCTCTTCGGGGCGAAGCGGAGAACTTAAGCGCCAGTAAACGGCGGTGGTAACTATAACCATCCTAAGGTAGCGAAATTCCTTGTCGGGTAAGTTCCGACCTGCACGAATGGCGTAACGACTTCCCCACTGTCTCAACCACAGGCCCGGCGAAATTGCAGTACGAGTAAAGATGCTCGTTACGCGCGGCAGGACGGAAAGACCCCGGGACCTTTACTATAGCTTGACATTGGTATCTGAGTTAGCTTGTGTAGGATAGGTGGGAGCCGGTGAAGCGCATACGCCAGTATGTGTGGAGGCAATCTTGAAATACCACTCTGGTTGATTCGGGTATCTAACTTCGGACCGTTATCCGGTTCAGGGACAGTGTCTGGTGGGTAGTTTAACTGGGGCGGTTGCCTCCTAAAGGGTAACGGAGGCGCCCAAAGGTTCCCTCAGCCTGGTTGGCAATCAGGTGTTGAGTGCAAGTACACAAGGGAGCTTGACTGTGAGACTGACGGGTCGAGCAGGGACGAAAGTCGGGACTAGTGATCCGGCACTTGCGTGTGGAAGCGGTGTCGCTCAACGGATAAAAGGTACCCCGGGGATAACAGGCTGATCTTCCCCAAGAGTCCATATCGACGGGATGGTTTGGCACCTCGATGTCGGCTCGTCGCATCCTGGGGCTGTAGCAGGTCCCAAGGGTTGGGCTGTTCGCCCATTAAAGCGGTACGCGAGCTGGGTTTAGAACGTCGTGAGACAGTTCGGTCCCTATCCGCCGTGCGCGTAGGATACTTGAGAAGGGCTGTCCCTAGTACGAGAGGACCGGGACGGACGAACCTCTGGTGTGCCAGTTGTCCCGCCAGGGGCACGGCTGGTTAGCTACGTTCGGAAGGGATAACCGCTGAAAGCATCTAAGCGGGAAGCTCGCTTCAAGATGAGGTATCCCACCCACCTTTGGTGGGGTAAGGCCCCCAGCTAGACGACTGGGTTGATAGGCCGGAAATGTAAGCCCGGTAACGGGTTCAGTTGACCGGTACTAATAGGCCGAGGACTTGACTATCAAAGATCTGCTCGCGTCCACTGTGCAACTCACGACAAACAAACAAACACCCCGACAGTGTTGGTGTGGTGTTGTTTGATATGTTGATAAGGTTACGGCGGTCATGGCGGAGGGGAAACGCCCGGTTACATTCCGAACCCGGAAGCTAAGCCCT
>NZ_JBFBAO010000623.1:0-1913 GCF_040682255.1 Micromonospora sp. NPDC051296
GCCGGCTCGGAAGATTCCATCTTCACTCCTGCTTACTTATCGCTCGCTCAGTTGACCGCCGCTGGGGGACGACCCCACGGCGCAGCGGGGGACCGGTCAGGCCGACCGCAGGCCGGCCATCCGGGACAGGATCGACAGGTACCGCTTCACCAGGTCGTCCAGCGAGAGCTCGCCGTCGGGCCGGTACCAGGTCGCCACCGCCTGGATGGTGCCCAGCATCGCCCGCACCGTGTCCCGGGGGTACGTGAGGTCGAAGGAGCCGTCGGCGATGCCCTCCTCGACCGCGCGCAGCAGCCGGCCCTCGATCGCCGACCGCTTGGCGATGTAGCCGCGCCGGTGCTCGGGCGACAGCGACCGCAACTCGCCGTCGAGGTAGGCGAGCTTGCCGCTGACCGCCATGTGCCGCACCAGGCACTCGACCAGGTCGTTGAAGCGCTGCATCGGGCCGCCACCGCCGGCGTCGACC
Source organism: Micromonospora sp. NPDC051296 (assembly GCF_040682255.1). Classification (NCBI taxonomy): domain Bacteria; kingdom Bacillati; phylum Actinomycetota; class Actinomycetes; order Micromonosporales; family Micromonosporaceae; genus Micromonospora; species Micromonospora sp. NPDC051296. The sequence continues at coordinate 467 of NZ_JBFBAO010000623.1, forward strand.
AGCCGGCAGACGGTGTCCAACCGGCTGATCGAGGTGTCCAGCAGCGCGTAGAGCAGCGCCTCTTTGTTCTCGTGGTGGTAGTAGAGCGCCGGCACCGTCACCCCCACCCGGGCGGCGATGTCCCGCACCGTGGCACCGTGGTAGCCGTTCTCGTAGAACGCCTCCAGCGCCGCCGTCAGGATCGGGGTGAGCGCGACCGGGCGCGACGCCCGCGTCCGCGGGTCGTCCTCCGGAGTGCTGGCCGTCGACCGCCTCATGCCCACGACCGCCTCATGCCGAGCACTCTAGCGACAGGTCGACCAGGGGCCGGCGACGGATCTCCGCCCGGGCCACCGAGCGCAGGTGCACCTCGTCAGGCCCGTCGAAGATGCGCATGGCCCGGTGCCAGCCCCACATCGCGGCCAGCGGCACGTCGTCGCTCACCCCGGCGCCGCCGTGCACCTGGATCGCCCGGTCGATGACCTCCGTGGCGACCCGGGGCACGATCGCCTTGACCATCGCGACCTGCGCCGCCGCGGCCCGGTTGCCGGCGTCGTCGATGGTCCGCGCGGCGGCCTGGCAGAGCAGCCGAGCCTGGTCGATGGCGATCCGGGACTCGGCGATCTCCCGCTGGATCGTCTCGCGTTCCAGCAGCGGCTGCCCGAACGCGACCCGGGCGCGGGCCCGGGAGATCAGCATGGCCAGCGCGCGTTCGGCGGCCCCGAGCGCCCGCATGCAGTGGTGGATGCGACCGGGTCCGAGCCGGGCCTGCGCCATCGCGAAGCCGTCGCCCGGCGCGCCGAGCAGGTTCGCCGCCGGCACCCGTACGTCGGCGAAGCTCACCTCGCAGTGGCCGTGCTGGTCGTACCGGCCGAAGACCGGTACGTCCCGGTGCACGGTCACCCCGGGGGTGTTCCGGGGCACCAGCACGATCGAGTGCTGCCGGTGTGCCGGAGCGTCGGACTCGGTCCGGCCCAGCACGACCAGGACGGCGCACCGCGGATCGGCCAACCCGCTGGTCCACCACTTGCGGCCGTTCACCACGTATTCGTCCCCGTCGGGGCGGATCGTGGTGGCGATGTTGGTGGCGTCGCTGGAGGCGACGTCCGGCTCGGTCATCGCGAACGCCGAGCGGATCCGGCCGTCCAGCAACGGCTCCAGCCACCGCTCGCGCTGCTCGGGCGTGCCGAACAGGTGCAGCAGTTCCATGTTGCCGGTGTCCGGTGCCTGCCCGTTGATCGCCTCGGGAGCGAGTTCCAGGCTCCAGCCGGAGACCTCGGCGATGTTCGCGTAGTCCACCTGGCTCAACCCGGACTCGGCCGGCAGGAAGAGGTTCCACAGCCCGCGCCGCTTCGCGGAACGCTTGAGTTCCTCGGGCAGATCTACGCGTACCCGTTCGTCACGCCGCGTACCCGGTCACTGCTGGCCGCGGCACGACGGAACGCCGAACGCACCGGCGGCCGCAACC
>NZ_JBFBAO010000624.1:0-1875 GCF_040682255.1 Micromonospora sp. NPDC051296
CACCGTGGACGCGACCGCCGGGCACGGTGTGGTGATCGCCGGTTCCGCCGCGCCGAGCCTGCTGCGCTGCCGGGTCGCCAGCGCGGGTGGGCACGCGCTGCTCGCGCTGGAGGCCGGCGCCGGCAGCCTCACCGACTGTGACCTCACCGGGACCGGCCCCGTCCTCGCGGTCGCCGGCACCGCGGCGCCCACCCTGCAGCAGTGCCGGGTGACGGGCACCGGCGAGGTGACCGTCCTGTTCGAAGCCGAGGCCCGCGGCTCGCTCGTTGGCTGCGAGATCACCGGTGGCCGGACCGGGTTGATCATCCGCGCCGACGCCGCGCCGACGGTCGTCGGCACCGCCATCGGCGGCTGCCTCGAATACGGCGTCCAGTGCACCGACGGTGGCCAGGGCGCACTTCGCGACGCCACCATCGACGGTTGCGGCGTGGCCGGTGTACGGCTCGCCACCGGTGGGCGGTTGGCGCTGACCGACGCACGCCTGCGGGGTGGCCGGTTCGGGCTGGTCGTCGGCGGGGCCGGGACGGCGACCGTCACGTCGTCGGAGATCGGCGGCGCCACCGAGGCCGGAATCCTGGTCGAGGGGACCGGTGACCTCAAGTTGCGGCGCAGCCGGGTCCGCGGCGGTGCCGGGCTCGGCGTGCGGTTCGCGCCCGGTTCGCGGGGTGCCCTCGTACAGTCGGAGATCTTCGAGAACGGCGCCGATGGGGTGCTGGTGGAGACGACCGAGCCGGTGGACCTCACCACCGCCTCGGTCTCGGGCAACCGCCGGGAACAGATTCGCCGGGCGGGCGCCGCCCTGCATCCGTCGGCCGACCCGGTCACCCCGCCGGTCAGCGATTCGATGCCGGTGCCCGGTGCCGGCAACCCGGATGCCCCGACGCGGCGCGGCGAGGTGGCGGCGGGTGCGGGCGAGGTGGCGCCGGGGGCCGCACCCGGCGGTGCGCCCGGCACCCCGGATCCGACCACGGGTGACGCGGCGGCACCGCTGCTCGCTCAACTGCACGAGCTGGTCGGCCTGGCCGCGGTGAAACAGGAGGTGGCCACGCTCGTCGGGCTGCACCGGATCGCCCAGCGGCGGGCCGCGGCGGGTCTGCCCCGCCCGCCGATGTCGCGACATCTGGTCTTCGCCGGCGCGCCGGGCACGGGCAAGACCACGGTCGCGCGGCTCTACGGCCAGATCCTCACCGCCCTCGGGGTGCTCACCTCCGGCCAACTGGTCGAGGCGTCCCGGGCCGACCTGGTCGCCGAACACATCGGCGGTACGGCGGTGAAGACCACCCAGAAGTTCACCGAGGCGCTGGGCGGCGTGCTGTTCATCGACGAGGCGTACACCCTCAACCCGGTCGACGGGGGCGGCGGCCATGACTTCGGTCGGGAGGCCGTCGACACCCTGGTGAAGCTGATGGAGGACCACCGCGACGAGGTGGTGGTCGTGGTCGCTGGCTACTCCCCGCAGATGCGGCAGTTCATGGCCGGGAACCCCGGCCTCGCCTCGCGTTTCTCCCGCACCGTCGAGTTCGACAGCTACCGCACCGACGAGCTGGTCACGATCGTCGAACGGCTGTGCAGCACCCATCACTACTCGCTGGAGTACGACACCAGAGCCGCGCTGGCCCAGCTTTTCGACGGGATGCCGCGGACCGAGTCGTTCGGCAACGCCCGGGTCGCCCGCCAGGTCTTCGAGGAGATGATCGGGCGCCAGGCCTACCGGCTCTCGGCCGCCGGCGCCGGCGACGGGGTCGAACTGGCGCAACTGCTCCCGGAGGACGTGGGCGCCGCGGCGAGCGGGTCCGCTTCCGGGGCCGAGGCCGCCGACGGGGGGCGCGCCTTCGAGACGGACGCGCTGCTGGCCAGCCTCAACGGCATGATCGG
>NZ_JBFBAO010000625.1:0-1856 GCF_040682255.1 Micromonospora sp. NPDC051296
TGTCGACGACGCGCTGAGACTGACCCTCTAGCGGCGGATTGGGACTGACCCCTCCGAGGCTGGAGGGGTGATCGCATTGGAAGACTGGGCTGAGATCCGTCGGCTGCATCGGGCTGAGGGTGTTCCGATCAAGGAGATCGCGCGTCGGCTGGGTTTGGCGCGTAACACGGTCCGTTCGGCGCTTCGGGCTGAGGCGCCGCCGTCGCGTGAGCGCGGCCCTCGTGGTTCGCTGGTGGACGAGGTCGAGCCGCAGATCCGGGCGTTGCTCGCGGAGTTCCCGCGGATGCCTGCGACGGTGATCGCTGAGCGGATCGGGTGGACGAAGTCGCTGACGATCCTCAAAGACCGGGTCCGGGAGCTGCGCCCGTTGTTCGTTCCACCGGACCCGACCGACCGAGTGGAGTACGACCCGGGCGAGGTCGCCCAGTGCGACCTGTGGTTTCCACCCCAGCCGATCCCGGTTGGCGGCGGGGCTGAGCGGATCCTGCCGGTGCTCGCGATGACCTGCGGGTACTCGCGAGTCACGGACGCAGTCATGATCCCCAGTCGCAAGGCCGGAGACATCCTGGCGGGGATGTGGGAGATCGTCGCCGGGTGGGGCGCCTGTCCACGGACTTTGGTCTGGGACCGGGAGGCCGCGATCGGCGGCACCGGAAAGCTCACGACGGAGGCGGCGTCGTTCGCCGGGACGATCGGGGTGCGCATTCGCCTGGCCCCACCCCGGGATCCGGAGTTCAAGGGGCTGGTCGAACGGCGCAACGGGTTCTTCGAGACCTCGTTCCTGCCCGGGCGCGTGTTCACCTCGCCGTTCGATTTCAACGTCCAGATCAGCGACTGGCTCGTGCAGCGCGCGAACACGCGCGTCCTGCGCGCGATCGGCTCGACGACGCCCACGGCCAGGTGGGCGGCGGACCGGGCCGCGATGGTGGCTCTGCCGCCGGTGGCACCGGCGATCGGGCTCACGCATCGGGTGCGGCTGGGGCGGGACTACTACGTGCGTATCGACGGCAACGACTACTCCGTGGACCCTCGGTGCATCGGCAGGTTCGTCGACGTGCTCGCCACCCCCGCCCGGATGGTCGCCTCGTGCGCCGGGCAGGTCGTGGCTGATCACGACCGCGACTGGGGTCACGCCCGCACGATCACCGATCCCGAGCATCAGGCCACCGCCCGGCTGCTGCGCCAGGACTTGGCCGCCCGCCGGCGGCAGGCCTCGACTCGTTCGCACGCCGATGGACACGTCGTGGCGATCCGTGCCTTGCCGGACTACGACGCCCTCTTCGGCGTGGACTTCGACCCCCGCCCCAACCTCGAGGCGGTCCAGGAAAGCGCAGCCGGAGGGAAGTAGATGACCACGACAACGAAGAGCAGACCGACACCGGACGGGCTGGGATCCAAGCTCGCCTACCTCACCAGAGTCCTCAAGACGCCCACCATCGGGCGGACCTGGGAGATCTTGGCCGACCAGGCCAGGGAGGCGAACTGGTCGCACGAGGAGTACCTCGCCGCCGTGTTGGAACGGCAAGTCGCCGACCGGGAGTCCGCCGGCACGACGATGCGGATCCGCACCGCGCACTTCCCAGCGATCAAGACCCTGGAAGACTTCAACCTCGACCACCTGCCGAGCCTCCGCAAGGACGTGCTCGCGCACCTGGCCACGGCGACGTTCATCCCGAAGGCGGAGAACGTGATCCTGCTCGGCCCGCCCGGCCTGGGCAAGACCCACCTGGCGATCGGGCTCGGGATCAAGGCCACCCAGTCCGGCTACTCGGTCCTGTTCGACACCGCGACGAACTGGATCGACCGCCTCGCCCGCGCCCACCACCGCGGCGCCCTGGAAGCCGAGCTGAAGAAGA
>NZ_JBFBAO010000626.1:0-1835 GCF_040682255.1 Micromonospora sp. NPDC051296
GCACCTGCAGGTTCTTCTCCGCCACGACCCGCTTGCCCAGCTCGAGGCTGACCAGCAGGTTGACCACGTCCTGCCGGGTCACGGCGGCCTGGAGGTGCTCCGGCGACGGGGCGACGCCGGCCTGGGCCGCCTCACTGCGGACCGCCTCGCCGAACTTCGCCTGGGCATCCTCGTAGATCGCGTCCACCCGACTCACCGAGTAGGTGGTGTCACCGACGTACGCGGCGACGTCCGGCGAGGACTTCCCACAGGCGGCAAGGGAGAGGACACCGAGGGCCGCGACGCTGGCGGCGGCGACAAGACGGCGAGCACGCATGCGGGTCACTCTCTCATGTCCCCAACATCCGCCCGTGACCCCCCACCCGTCATCCTGCCTGGTACGGGTTTGGGTGCCGGGCTCAACGGACGGCGGCGGTGGGCTCGGCAGGTGCGCCGAGGACGTCGGACAGGAGTTGGGCGCACCACTCCAGCAGGGCCTGATCGCGCAGTGGCTCGCCGCCCACCCGGCGGGTGCTCGGCCGGGGCACGCTGACCTGGTCGAGCGCCGCCTTGTAGACCGAGTCCGGGTGGTAGCGCTTGAGCCGCAGCTGCTTGGAGTCCGGCAGCGGCAGTGGGCCGAAACGGAGGTGCTTGCCCTGCATGCTGACGTCGGTCAGGCCGTAGCGGCGGGCCAACAGCCGGAACCGGGCCACCGCGATCAGGTTCTGCACCGGGGCGGGCGGTTCGCCGTACCGGTCGGTCATCTCGGCGGCCACCTCGCGCAGCCGCTCGTCGTCGCGGGCCTCGGCCAGCTTGCGGTACATCTCCAGGCGCAGCCGCTCCACGCCGACGTAGTCGTGCGGCAGGTGTGCGTCCACCGGCAGGTCGATCTTTACGTCGGTCTCCTCCTCCGGCCGCTCGCCCTTGAACGCCTGCACCGCCTCGCCGACCATCCGGACGTACAGGTCGAACCCGACCCCCTCGATGTGCCCGGACTGCTCGCCGCCGAGCAGGTTGCCCGCGCCCCGGATTTCCAGGTCCTTCATCGCCACGTACATGCCGGCGCCCAACTCGGTGTGCTGGGCGATGGTGGCCAGCCGCTCGTGGGCGTGTTCGGTGAGCGGTTTGTCCGGCGGGTACAGGAAGTACGCGTACGCCCGCTCCCGGCCCCGGCCCACCCGGCCCCGGATCTGGTGCAGCTGGGCCAGGCCGAGCAGGTCGGCCCGCTCCACGATCAGGGTGTTGGCGTTCGGGATGTCGATGCCGGACTCCACGATCGTGGTGCAGACCAGGACGTCGAACTCCTTCTCCCAGAAGCCGACCATGACCTTCTCCAGGGCGTCCTCGCTCATCTGGCCGTGCGCCACCGCGACCCGGGCCTCGGGCACCAGCTCGCGCAGCCGCCGCGCCGCCCGCTCGATCGACTCGACCCGGTTGTGCAGGTAGAAGACCTGCCCGTCGCGGAGCAACTCGCGGTGGATCGCGGCGGCCACCTGCCGGTCGTCGTGCGCCCCGACGGCGGTGAGCACCGGGTGCCGCTCCTCCGGCGGGGTGGCGATGGTGGACATCTCCCGGATCCCGGTGATCGCCATCTCCAGGGTCCGCGGGATCGGGGTGGCCGACATGCTCAGCACGTCGACCGCGGCCCGCATCGACTTCAGGTGTTCCTTGTGCTCGACGCCGAAGCGCTGCTCCTCGTCGACGATGACCAGCCCGAGGGACTTGAACCGGGTGGCCGCCGCCAGCAGCCGGTGGGTGCCGATCACGATGTCGGCGGTGCCGTCGGCGACCATGGCCAGGGCCTGCTCGGCCTCCTTCGGCGTCTGGAACCGGGACAGCTGCCGGATGGTCACCGG
>NZ_JBFBAO010000627.1:0-1835 GCF_040682255.1 Micromonospora sp. NPDC051296
GTCCCGGTCCCGAACGTGCTGATGTTGGGCACGGCCGAGTGGGACTCCCCGATCGCGACCAACCAGCACTACGTCGCGCGGGAACTCGCCCGCACCACCAAGGTGACGTTCGTCGAGTCACTGGGCCTGCGTCGGCCCAAGCTCCGGCGGGACGACGTCGTCCGGATGGCCTCGCGAGTCCGCAGGGCGTTCGGCGACCGGGGGGAGACCCCGGCGCACCGACCCCGGCCGGCCGGGGCGCAGATCGTGTCGCCGCTTGTGCTGCCGGTGCACCGGAGGCCGGTGCTCCCGCTCAACCGGGCCCTGCTCCGCCGCGCCACCGGGGACTGGCTCGCCAGCCCACGTCCACGGGTGCTCTGGACGTTCACGCCGGTCACGTACGGCCTGGAGGCCGCCGCGGACCTCGTGATCTACCACTGTGTGGACCTGCTGGCGACGTTCCCCGGAGTGGACGGCGTCGCGGTGGGCCGCGGCGAGCGGTCCCTGTCGTCGCGCACCGCCGTCGCCATCGCGACCAGCGAAGCCGTCCGGGTACACCTTGCCGCCGCCGGTTTCCCCCGGATCGAGCTGCTGCCGAACGTCGCGGACGTGTCGGTCTTCACCGGGGCGAGCAGGCCGGCGACCGAGCGCCGCCCCGCCGTACTCTTTTCCGGGAACCTCACCGTCCACAAGCTCGACCTGCGACTCCTCGAGTCGGTCGCCACCGCCCTGCGCGGGCGGGGCGAGCTGCTGCTGGCCGGTCCACTCGCGGCCGGTGGCGGCAGCTTCGACGCGGAGCTGCGGCGCCTCGAGGAACTCGGTGCCCGTCACCTCGGCGTTCTCACGCCCGCCCAACTGGCCGAGGTCGCCGGCACCTGCGCGGTGGGGCTCATCCCGTACGCGATCAACGACTACACCCGGGGCGTCAGTCCACTGAAGTGCTTCGAGTACCTGTCCTCGGGCCTGGCGGTACTGAGCACCGGGCTGCCGTCGGTGACCGAGCTGGCCCGTACCAATTCGCACGTGACGGTGGCCGAGGGCGACGACTTCGCGGCTCGCCTGGTGGAGCTGCTCCAGCCGCTCACCGACACCGTGCTGACCGACCGGATGACGAGTGCGGCGGAGCATGGCTGGGAGGGCCGGGGCGCGGTGCTGCGCACGCTGCTGGAGACCGAGTTGGCCGGTGGACGATAGCGGGGCCATGAGCAACGAGAGTCGACCGCGGCGCGGTCGCACACGGGGGTGTGGGGTGGTTCAGACGTGAGCGAGCGTGCGGGCCTGAACAGGGTGCTGGTGGTCAGCGTCGAACCGCCCTGGCCGGCACATCACGGCGGGCGGCTCCGTACCGCCCGGGTGGCCGAGGCCCTGAGCCGGCACGCCGAGGTGCTGGTCACCTTCCCCGACCACGGCAAACGGCAGCCCGACCCGCCGGTCGAGACCCGCCCGCTGCCCTGGTCTGCGCCGTCGGCGGTGCGCACCCGGACGTCCGGCCGGCCCCACCTCGGCGGGCACTACCTGGTGCCGGTCGCCGGCACCCTCGACGCGCTGTGCGCCGAGTTCCGGCCCGACGCGGTGTACTGGTCCCATTCCTACCTGGCGGCGTGGGGGCCGCCGGCGTCCCGGCAGATACCGAACATCGTCGAGTTCGCCAACATCGAGAGCCGCCGCCTCCAGACGCTGGTCACCTCGGCACAGGGGTGGCAACGGCTGGCCCGCCGTGCCGAGGCGGCCAAGGCCGCATTCTGGGAGCCCCGGGTCGCTGCCCGCGCCGCCCTCTGCGTCGCGCTCTCCCAGCCGGATCTGGACGTGCTGCGCGGGTGGGCCCGCGACGTCGTCCTCGCCCCCAACGGGGTGGA
>NZ_JBFBAO010000628.1:0-1817 GCF_040682255.1 Micromonospora sp. NPDC051296
AGCGGCAGCAGCACCAGCGTCCCCCAGCGCCTGGAGCTGGTACGGGTTGTTCAGGGACGGCGAGGTCCGCCGGGACTCGACCTCGATCTCCCAGACACCCAGGATCGCAACACCGCAAGCTCGACGGCATGTGGACCGGGAACCCCCACGCTGCGCCCGGCCATCGCGCCGGGCGAGGATCGCAACGGGTGCTGTAGCCCAGCCGCTCTGGCCTCGTCAACGGCTGCGCCCGGCCATCGCGCCGGGCGAGGATCGCAACTCCAGATCCGCGAGGACCGCGCTACCCAGCTCCCGGCTGCGCCCGGCCATCGCGCCGGGCGAGGATCGCAACAGCGATGGCGATGGCGATGGCGCACATGACGGCACCGCTGCGCCCGGCCATCGCGCCGGGCGAGGATCGCAACCAGCCACGGGGCGACCTCCACCAGATCCAGCGGCAGGCTGCGCCCGGCCATCGCGCCGGGCGAGGATCGCAACGTCGAGACGCGGGCGGCCACGGCGACGGCGGGGTGTTGCTGCGCCCGGCCATCGCGCCGGGCGAGGATCGCAACGCCCTGATCGACGCCGCCTACGACGCCGCCTGACGAGGCTGCGCCCGGCCATCGCGCCGGGCGAGGATCGCAACTCCTTGGTGCCGGAGAACGCGTCCCGCACCAGTTTGCTGCGCCCGGCCATCGCGCCGGGCGAGGATCGCAACTTCGTCTCGACCAGGCGCAGCGTGTAGGTGATCGAGCTGCGCCCGGCCATCGCGCCGGGCGAGGATCGCAACTCGATCGCGGCGACCGCATCCGGCGTCCCGTGGTCGGAGCTGCGCCCGGCCATCGCGCCGGGCGAGGATCGCAACTCGTCGCCGTTCCTGACCACCAACGCCCAGGCGCGCTGCTGCGCCCGGCCATCGCGCCGGGCGAGGATCGCAACGACCAGACGACGGTGCCGTTGGCGGTGATGTCCACCGCGCTGCGCCCGGCCATCGCGCCGGGCGAGGATCGCAACGCGGTGGTCGGCCTCGTTGGGCATCTCGTGCCGGTGCTGCGCCCGGCCATCGCGCCGGGCGAGGATCGCAACCTCGCCCGCTCGCACGACTACTCCGACAGCGCGGAGTGGCTGCGCCCGGCCATCGCGCCGGGCGAGGATCGCAACGCTGCGGCCTTGGTGAGCCGCTGCCGCTCCCGGTAGTGGCTGCGCCCGGCCATCGCGCCGGGCGAGGATCGCAACCACCCGGGCCGGCTTGGTCGTGCGCGGCCGGCGGAAGCTGCGCCCGGCCATCGCGCCGGGCGAGGATCGCAACGGTGCTGCCGGAATTCCACCGCAAGCCACGTAGCAGCGCAGCTGCGCCCGGCCATCGCGCCGGGCGAGGATCGCAACATGATCCGAGCGGTGTCGAGGCGCTCGGATGCCTCCGGGCTGCGCCCGGCCATCGCGCCGGGCGAGGATCGCAACGATTTCGACGGCGGCCACAATGTCGGGCACGTCCGGCAGCTGCGCCCGGCCATCGCGCCGGGCGAGGATCGCAACGTAGTCGCCGGGGGCGAGACACTCGGACGCCCACGACGCTGCGCCCGGCCATCGCGCCGGGCGAGGATCGCAACGAGGAAACCGGGTCGGTTAAGCAGGCCAACGCCGTGGCTGCGCCCGGCCATCGCGCCGGGCGAGGATCGCAACCCCGAACCGGCGTTCGATGTCGTCGAGCAGCGGGTCCAGGCTGCGCCCGGCCATCGCGCCGGGCGAGGATCGCAACCCCGCGGGCTGCTGGCGGGTACGCCGCGGCCGCCCGGCGCTGCGCCCGGCCATCGCGCCGGGCGAGGATCGCAACACCT
>NZ_JBFBAO010000629.1:0-1814 GCF_040682255.1 Micromonospora sp. NPDC051296
AAGCGGTTGACCGCACGGCTGCGGGCGGCGGCTGGCGCGGCGGTCGCCGACGGTGGACGCACGGTGCTGCAGTCGGCGCGGGATCACGAAATGTCCTGGCCGGTGGTCGCCGCCGCGTTCGCCGCGCATGCCGCTGCGGTGCTGCCCGTCCAGCCGCAACCTGTCGAGGCGTTGGGCATCGACGAGATCCGCCGGGGACGGCCGAAGTTCGTCCTCGACGAGACCACCGGCACGTGGGAGAGCACCGTCGACCGCTGGCACGTCGGCTTCGTGGATCTGTCGGGAGGGCAGGGGCTGCTCGGTCAGGTCGAGGGCCGCACCGCCCAGGTCGTGGCCGACTGGCTCCTGGCCCGCCCACCGCAGTGGCGTGATCAGGTGCGCCACGTCGCGATCGACATGTGCACGGTCTTCAAGTCCGCCGTCGCGCGGGTGCTGCCGCACGCCCAACTCGTCGTTGACCACTTCCACCTCGTCCAGTTGGCCAACGCCACCGTCACCGAGGTCCGCCGCCGGGTCACCGTCCAGGTCCGCGGCCGCCGTGGCCGCAAAGGCAACCGCGAATGGGAACTACGCAACCGGCTGACCCGCAACGCCGCCCGGATGCGCGCCGCGCACGTCGACGACCTGCAAGCCGAACTGTCCGCGCTACCCGCACGCATCGGCGTGCCGATCCTGGCGGCGTGGAACGCCAAGGAAGACCTCCTCGACCTGCTCGCGCTGGCCCGCACCGACCCGGACCGTGAACGCGTCGCCGTGCTGCTGAAACGCTTCTACCGCCGCTGCGCCAACGCCAACCTGCCCGAACTCCACCGGCTTGCCACCACGATCGAGACCTGGTGGCCACAGATCCTCACGTTCATCCGCACCGGAATCACCAACGCCGGCTCCGAAGGCACCAACCGAGTGATCAAAACCGTCGCCCGCGACGCCTACGGCTTCCGCAACCCCATCAACCAACGACTACGCACCCGCTGCGCCACCACCCGACGAACCCGAGGCCACCTCGACCCCCGCTAAATTCGTTGAGCCGCTTTCCCTCGGGCTTCGCACCCCGCCGTTACCAGCAGCGCACGCCAAGGATGGGGCCAGGCAGCAAGCACGCGCCCGGGACTACACCACCGACAACATGTCGGCCCTCCTAACTGCGAGTCCACTCGCAGAGTGCGACCTCGTGTCGCAACGGCAGATCCGGATGCCATTGGCCGCCCCGATCGGTGACGATAGAGTGCGCGGCCATGGCCGTGATATGAAGGTACTGGCCGGCTCACTGATTATCGTCGAGACTGCGGACCATCACATTCGCTAGTTTGACGGCCGCCGCGGGGTCGTGGCACCTGCCAGGCTGCGCTCGCCAAGAGGGTGGTCTGCTGCAGGAGCAGCGCTAGGCCTCCGCAGCTGTCTACTTTCGGGTGACGCGTGCGACCCCGCGATCACCGCAGGCTAGAGCGGTCGTGATCCGTCAGCTCTAGCGAGGCAACGATGATCGAGGTCACCAAGTGTTGTGGCTCGACTGCCATCGATGACGATGCCGGTTTGGCTGTCCGTCCTGGTCGGGTGACCGGTTTCATCGGCCTCGACGATGCTGGCAAGTCCACGACGCTACGCCTGCTGCGTGATCCGATCAGAGTCATCGCGGGCACCGCGTTGGTCGACGGCAGGCGATACCGCGATCTCACCTACTGGCTGGGCCGTCGGCGGCGCTGCTGGACGGCGCCGGTCCGGTGCCTGAGCGTCGCGCGATCGCTCGCTTGAGCTGGCTGGACTGCCCGGCGCCCCCGTGCGGCAGCCCGTCGTTTAGGTAGATCGTCGCCGAC
>NZ_JBFBAO010000630.1:0-1776 GCF_040682255.1 Micromonospora sp. NPDC051296
GCTTCTTACGACCCTGCGGCCCTCGATCCCCGCGAACCTGGAACATCGCAACCCCTGAAACGATCAGCTGTTGCAACGACCCCTAGAACCCAAGGAGTAGTAAAGGGGCCCCCTCTTAACATGCGCCGGCGGCTGGGTGGGTAATTGCCTTGCCCGGCGGGTGTGGGCACGCGCATCCTGGGGGCGTGACCTGGTCCGGAACGGACCACAGCCCGGGCCCTCGGACCGGCCCGGCAGCCGCGGCGGCGCGGGGCACGTCACCTCTCTCTCACGGGTACGGCGATCCGTCGTACCCAGACTCCTGCCCCGCGCCGCCCGGCCATCAGCCGGCGATCAGGCGAGCGCCAGGCCGGCCACCCAGAGCGCGCCGATCACCACACCGGCGAGGAACTCGACCAACATCGCCAGCCCGGCCGCCGCGACCGCCTGCTTCGTCGCCGGCCAGGCCAGCCGGGTGTCACCCAGCCGCAGCCGTTCCATCGCGAAGATGCCGCCGACGAAACCGATCACCAGCCCGACCACCGGGACGACGAAGAAGCCGACCAGGCCCAGCACCCCGCCGGCCAGCAGCGAGGACGTGGGCACCCCGGCCCGCTTGAGGTTGCGCCCGGGCCAGGCGTACTTGACCACGGTGCCGCCGACGGCGACCAGGGTGGCCGCGGCGAGCACCAGCCAGCGGCCGGCCCCGGCGCCGCCGAACAGAGCCCACACCAGCACGCCACCCCAGCACAGCGGCAACGCCGGCAGGCCGGGCACCACCACGCCGGCCAGCCCGGCGAGGATGGCCAAGGCGGCGATCACCGACACCACAGCGCCGGTTTCTGTCAGGCCCACGTCGGCTCCCCATCCGATCGTTCCGTCTGTTAAGAAGGGGCCCTTCCTCTACCGCAGGCGTTAACAAGGGGCCCTTCCTTACACCGGATCATGACGGGTCGGTGCCACGTAGGCGGTTGACGATTGCGTCCCCGGGCTCCGGCGGGCCGAACAGCCGGCCCTGCGCGGTGTCGCAGCGCAGCGCCCGGAGCCGCTCGGCCTGCGCCTCGGTCTCCACCGCCTCGGCGGTCACCCAGAGTTCCAGCGCGTGCGCCAGCCGCACCAGGGCGTCCACGATCCGCTCGTCGCGATGGTCGGCGGCGGCGTCCGGCTCGTCGCCCCGGATGCCCTCGACGAACGGCGCGGCCAACTTCAGGCAGGTGATCGGCAGCCGCCGCAGGTACGCCAGGTTCGAGTACCCGGTGCCGAAGTCGTCGATGGCCAGCCGTACGCCCAGCGCGGCCAGTCGGTGCAGCGTCCGCAACGGCTCTCCGGCGGAGCCCATCACCGCGCTCTCGGTCAACTCCAGTTGCAGCAGCTCCGCCGGCAGCCCACTGGTGGCCAGGGCGTCGGCCACGGTGTCCACGATCGCCGGGGCATCGGCCTGGCGGGCCGCCAGGTTGACGCTCACCACCAGTCGCGCCTCGGGAAACTCGGTGTGCCACCGCCGGGCGTCCTGACAGGCCTGCCGCAGCACCCACTCGCCGAGCCGCACGATCAGGCCGGTCTCCTCGGCGAGCCCGATGAACTGGTCCGGGCCGATCAGCCCCAGCTCCGGGTGCCGCCACCGGACCAACGCCTCGACGGCCAGCATCCGGCCGTCGAGCAGGGACACGATCGGCTGGTAATGCAGCACGAACTCACCCCAGTACAGCGCACCATGGGTGCCAAGGTCGGCAGCGGCGGCTCCGCCGGACTGGCGTGGCTGCAACGCAGCATGGCCCGGGTGGTCTTCCCCGAGCT
>NZ_JBFBAO010000632.1:0-1759 GCF_040682255.1 Micromonospora sp. NPDC051296
CGGCCGGGTGCTGCTGCCGCGCGCTGACATCGCCACCGAGACGCTCGCCGCCGGGCTCACCGAGCGCGGCTGGGAGGTCGACGACGTGACCGCGTACCGGACGGTCCGGGCGGCCCCGCCGCCCGCCGAGATCCGGGACGCGATCAAGTCGGGCGGGTTCGACGCGGTGCTGTTCACCTCGTCCTCCACGGTCCGGAACCTGGTCGGCATCGCCGGCAAGCCGCACGCGCGTACCGTTGTCGCGGTCATCGGGCCCAAGACGGCGGAGACCGCGACGGAGTTCGGCCTGCGGGTCGACGTCCAGCCGCCGCACGCGTCGGTGCCCGACCTGGTGGAGGCGCTCGCCGGCTACGCCGTCGAGCTACGGGAGAAGCTCGCCGCGATGCCGGCGAAGCAGCGCCGCGGCTCGAAGGTGCAGGGGCCGACCGCGCTGAGGTTCCGGTAGTCGCTAGGGAGGATCGCATGCCGTACCCCGAGATCCGGCCCCGCCGGCTGCGCCGTACCGCGGCCATGCGCCGCCTGGTGTCCGAGACCCGCGTCGACCCGGCCGAGTTGGTCGTGCCGATGTTCGTCAAGGAGGGGCTGACCGAGCCGAGGGCGATCGCCTCGATGCCCGGGGTGCTCCAGCACTCGCGGGATTCGCTGCGCAAGGCGGCGGTGGAGGCGGTACAGGCCGGCATCGGCGGGATCATGCTGTTCGGGGTGCCGGCGTCGCGCGACGAGCGCGGCTCCGGCGGCCTCGACCCGGGCGGCATCCTCAACGTCGCGATCCGTGACGTGGTCGCCGAGGTGGGCGACGCCACCGTGGTGATGAGCGATCTCTGCCTGGACGAGTTCACCTCGCACGGGCACTGCGGGCTGCTGACCCCCGACGGTTCGGTGGACAACGACGCCACCCTCGCCGCGTACGCCGAGATGGCGGTGGCCCAGGCCGCCGCCGGGGTCGGGGTGGTCGGGCCGTCGGGGATGATGGACGGCCAGGTCGGCGTGGTACGCCGCGCGCTCGACGCGGCCGGCCACACCGACGTGGCCGTGCTGGCGTACGCGGTCAAGTACGCCTCGGCGTTCTTCGGCCCCTTCCGCGACGCGGTGGAGTCGGCGCTGGAGGGGGATCGGCGGACCTACCAGCAGGACCCGGCGAACCTGCGCGAGTCGCTGCGCGAGGTCGAGCTGGACGTCGCCGAAGGCGCCGACATGGTGATGGTCAAGCCGGCCCTGCCGTACCTCGACGTGGTCTCGGCGGTCCGGGCAGCGGTGGACGTCCCGGTCGCCGCCTACCAGGTCTCCGGCGAGTACGCGATGGTCGAGGCGGCCGCCGCGAACGGCTGGATCGACCGGGAGCGCGTGATCATGGAGACGCTCACCTCGATCCGCCGAGCGGGTGCCCAGATCATCCTCACCTACTGGGCCGTCGAGGCGGCCCAGCTGCTCCGCCAGCGCTACTGAGTCAGTCTCAGGCCCGCGACGCGACAAGGCGCGCCGGCACCGCAACGCTCCACGCCGTCGCACTGGGTATCGACCCGCCGACCCCCACACCTTCCTCCGTACTCCCCTTTGCTTTCCTTCAACCCACGCAACAGTCGCGGTCTGTAACCACCCACCGTCCCCGTGGTCGAGCTTTGCTGCGGTGAAGACCCTGTTCAGGGTCCATCGCGTGGGTTGATGCAGAGCAAAGACATCCCAGGTGCTTGGATGTCAAGCGGTGGCGTGGTTGGGGTGGTGTGACCAGGCGGTCGTCTCGTCGTAGACGGTGTTGGTC
>NZ_JBFBAO010000633.1:0-1754 GCF_040682255.1 Micromonospora sp. NPDC051296
GGCCGCCGCCACCCCGACCAGCAGTGCGCCGGCCAGGCCGGGACCGGCGGTGACCGCGATCGCGTCGACGTCGGCGAGCCGGATCTCCTTCGCGAAGAGTTCGGGCTCCTCCCACGCCGCGAAGTGACCGCCCTTGTCGACCTCGTTGAAGTAGACGAGATTGCGATAGCTCTGCTCGGTCCAACTCTTCGGTGCCTGGTAGATCTCGCCGGGAAAGACCGTCACCGCGACGGGAAGAGAGATCTCGTCCGTCTTCTGTGCCGCCGAGCTGAAATTGTTGTTGTTGTTCTCCCAGTAGAGCTGTGCGGAGGAGACGGCGCTGTTCGTCAACCAGTAGAGCGAGATGTCGTCGAGCATCTCGTCCTTGGTGAGTGACCGCTCGGGCTCCCCGCCGCTGTACGTCCACTGGGCGAACTTGTCGTACATCCAGGCGGCGAGTCCCGCGGGCGAGTCCGTCAGTGCGTACCCCACGGTCTGCGGGCGGGTCTGCATCAGGACGCCGTACGCACCGTTCTTGCCGAAGAACGTGCTGAGTTTGTCGAAGGCGGCCTTCTCCTTGCCGGACAGTCCATCGGGCGCCGGCTCTCCCGCCTGGATGGCGGTCGCGAGGTCACCCGGGACCGTCGCCGGCATGTTGACGTGTATGCCGAGAAGCGCCGCTGGTGCCTGACGCCCCATAGCGTCGGCGACGACCGATCCCCAGTCGCCCCCCTGGGACACATAGCGTTCGTATCCCAGCCGCCCCATGAGTTCGTGCCAGGCGCGGGCGATGTGATCGGGATCCCAGCCGGTGCTGCCGGGTCGCTGGGAGAACCCGTACCCCGGCATCGAGGGTATGACGACGTCGAAGGCGTCCTCGGCGCGTCCGCCGTGGGCGGTCGGGTCGGTGAGCGGGCCGATGACCTTCAGCAGTTCGATGATCGAGCCGGGCCAGCCGTGCGTGATGATCAGCGGCAGGGCGTTCGGATGAGCGGACCGGACGTGGATGAAGTGGATGTCGAGCCCGTCGATCTCCGTCACGAACTGCGGCAGCGAATTGAGGCTCGCCTCCGCCTTCCGCCAGTCGTAGCCGTCTCCCCAGTAGCGCACCAGCGCCTGGATCTTCGCCAGCTGCACGCCCTGTGACTGGTCACCGACGGTCTCTTTGTCGGGCCACCGGGTCGCCGCGATTCGTCGACGCAGGTCCGCCAAGTCCGCCTCGGGAACATCGACGCGATAGGAGCGGATGTCAGTTTTGTTCGCCACTGTGCCCGTCCCTCACCTGGATTGGTTCACGGAACCGCGGAGTCGGCGGCGGTGCGTCCACCCGACAACCGCCTGGCCCGCATACCCGCGACAGGAATCCACGAACCAGCTGCCGAGTGGCGCGACAGCGCGGTGGATCGGCCGATCGTGGCCGACAAAACCGACACCGGACGCGGGCGGACGGCAACGGATCACTATTGCCGAAACGAAGCCGGGCCGCCCGCGGCCGGGTGAACGGGCCGGGGGAGCGTTCCGTCGTGCGGAACGCTCCCCCGGGTTTTACCGTGGATCGGTGTTACCGATCAGCCGACAAATTTGAAGTAGCTGCGGTACTGGAATCCGTTGTCGAGGGTCAGGACGAATTCGCGGCAGGTGCCGGCCCAGCTTGGGTCGGTCTTCCACACGTAGTTGTATTGGCCGTTCGCACTGGCGGACATGCTCGATCCGCCGGGGTTGACCGCTGCGACGGGGGTGGGGCGCGGGGTGATCGGACCGCTGGGGTTGACGGT
>NZ_JBFBAO010000634.1:0-1747 GCF_040682255.1 Micromonospora sp. NPDC051296
AAGGAGGCCCACAGGGTGCAGGAGTTTTCGCCGCCGGTGAGGGCGGCGTCGGCGGCGATGATGGCGTTGCGGCCGGTGACGAAGCCGGGGCCGCAACCCTGCAGCTTCAACCCGTCCGTCACCAGTTGGAGAGAAAGGTTGTTACCGCCGGTGCTCCACGAGTCGTACACGTTCGGGTTGAACCCGTGCCGGTCGATGAGGTCCCAGGTCACGTCCCACAGGACAGAGGCCCAGCCGTGGCCGATGCCGTGCGGGGTGGCCAGCGACGTGCCGTTGAGCCAACCGCCGGTCTTGATGCTGTCGTAGGTGAACGGCTGGGTCTCCATGTTGCGGGAGTACGGCCGCGGCCGGATGCCGGCGCCGCTGCGGTCGTCCTGGAAGAGGGCGTACGGGCCCATGCCACGCACCCCGTCGGCCGTGTCGAACTGCGGGTCGAGCAGCATGGTGACCGCGTAGTAGTCGCTCCAGCCCTCACCCATCTGCTCGTTGCCGCTCAGGCAGTTGATGCCGGGGCCACCGGTGAGCCGGTTGGAGATGCCGTGACCGTACTCGTGGATGACGATGCCGGCGTCGAAGTCGCCGTCCCGGATGCCGGGGTGGCTCGGGTGCTTGCGGACCGAACCGGTGACGTCGCCGGCGGCGATGGCGGCCTTGATGGCGTTACCGTCGGCCTGCGTCACCGCAACAGCCGGAATGACGACCGGCGCGGTGGTCATGGCACCGGTGAGCAACGGCGCGTTGCCAGCGATGTTGTGCGCCACCACCACAGCCTTGGCACCGAGCGACTGAGCGACCTGGGCGCGCTGCAGGTAGGTGCAGGCGGTGGTGACACCGTCGACCACCGCGATCCAGCCGCCCGAAGGCAGCGTGGTCGGGTAGGTCGCCGCGGTGCAGCCGGTGCCGCCGTAGACGAACCCGTGCCCGGGCAGGCCGGCGACCGAGGGGGCGGGGCTGAACCGCGACCAGGTCGCGTCGAACGAGCCCACGCCGTCAACCACGACCTGGTTCTGGGCCCCGAACTGGTTGCCCGGCCACAGGTACATCTGCATCCGGGGGGTGCCGCCGTCGGCGGCCGGGGTGGAGAAGTTGGCGTTGTTGGTGCCGCCGCCGTCCGCCGCCTCGGCCCGGACGTAGTCGCCGCCGACACCGCCACGGCCGTAGTTGTTCATCTGGAAGTTGCCGGACGCCTCATCGAACCCGTACTGGTACGTGACATCGTGGATGATGTTGTTCCAGTAGAACAGGTTCGCGGTCGCCGCGTCCCGGTAGCTCTGCGCGTGCTCGCCCAGGTCCATCGGGAAGTTGAAGGTCAGGCTCGGCCCGCCGTCCGGGCTGCTACCGAAGTCCGGCGCGTTGTTGTTGTCCTGGTCCTGGTACGCGTGGACGTTGTTGCCCTGCGTCGTGGTGAACTCGGCACCAGGGGCACCGTCGGTGTCGTGCCAACCAAATGGCGACGCGAGCGCGTCCGCCGGGTTGGTCACGATGGTGCGGGGGCCGTCGTTCGGGCTCTCGGCCGGGCCAGCGAACACCTCGTAACTCGAGCCGTCCTGCACCGGATTGCGCGAGTGGAATGCCTCGGCGCTGAGCGTCGTGGACCGCCCCGGCGCGAGCCGGTCCAGGTTGTCGGAGAGCTCGTCGTGCTCATGGTGAACGGTCCAGTCGTCGGCGTTGA
Organism: Micromonospora sp. NPDC051296; assembly: GCF_040682255.1. Classification (NCBI taxonomy): domain Bacteria; kingdom Bacillati; phylum Actinomycetota; class Actinomycetes; order Micromonosporales; family Micromonosporaceae; genus Micromonospora; species Micromonospora sp. NPDC051296. Next base: position 1,673 of record NZ_JBFBAO010000634.1, read on the forward strand.
GCAGCTCGCCGGTCTCGGCGTCCACCGTGGCGTTCCACAGGTGGGCGTCGGAGGAGTCGTCGATCACCAGCTGCC
>NZ_JBFBAO010000635.1:0-1742 GCF_040682255.1 Micromonospora sp. NPDC051296
TCGACGTGCCGCACACCTTCACGTCGATCAACGACATGGCAGCGATGCTGGTCACCGCCGCCACCGACCAGCGAGCGTGGAACCGTCCCTGGCATGCGCCAAGCGCGGCACCGCTGACGATCCGGGAAATCGCCACCCGCTTCACCAAGGCGGCCGGCGCGCCCGCGCCGAAGCTCACCCCCATCCCCGGACCGATCCTCCGCGCCGCCGGTCTCCTCATCCCGACGCTGCGGGAGTTCCAGACCACGGCATACCAGTTCACGCAGCCGTTCGTCATGGACTCCACGGCGGCCACCACCACCTTCGGCCTACGCCCCCAACCACTCGACGAGGCACTACGCGAAGCGGCCACGCTGCTCGGCGGCGGCCCCGACACGACCGCCGGAACCTCCGAGGCGCATTCGGCCACCGCCTGACCACCGCGTTCGCCGTCCGGCCATCGGTTCGGGGCATCTGACGGTCGGACGGATTTCGCCGAACAGTCCTGCTCGACGGGCAGCAGCGCGGGAGAGTCAACCCACACGGTCGCGCGGTGAAGGGAGGGGTTGCGTGCCGAGCCGGCGCCGCCTGTCAGCACTGCTCGGAGTCGCCGCCGTTGTTCCACTGGCCGAGGCCATCGTGCTGGTGTCCATCGGGTTCCGGCAGGCGGAGGGACTGATCGGGCAGAGTACGGCGGTCTGGCCGTACGACTCCTACCACGACATGCGCTGGCTGCTGGTCTACCACGATTCCTGGTGGCTGTTCGGGCTCGGCCTGGTGGGAGCGATCGTGCTGCGCGGGGCGCTGAACGCGGTACTGGTCGGCCTGTCCTGGCCGACCGGGGCACCTCGGCCACCGCGCCGGTCCCTGCTGCTGCGCAACCTCGGCGTAGCGGCGTTGACGGCCGCCATCGTCGCGCCGTTCGCCGCACTCGCGGTGGCCGCGTCGGTGGTCTCCCTGTCCTGGGTCCTTTTCTCCTCGCTGATACCCATGGTGATACTGGCCCCGTTCCTGCAACGGATGGCGGTGGGTGCCGGCTGGTGGCGCGGCCTGCCGACAGCGAAACTGTTCGGCTGGTCGTCACTCAATTTCGTGGCCATCACCGTCGCCGGCGGCCTGGTCTGGAGCGCCGCCGAGGAGTGGACCTTGGCCGTCGCCGCGGCCGTCGGAGTCGTCAACGGACTGCTGTGGAACCGGACCGTGCGGGCGGCCGTGTTGCCGGCCCGGATACGGTGGCGGCGGGTGCCGGTGGCACCGATCGTCGTGGTGCTGGCGCTGGCCCTCCCGCTGGCGGCGCAGGCGTCCACCCAGCGCGAGCCCGATCCGAGCCGCTACTCACCGCCGATCTTCAACCAGCCGCTGCCCGAGCGGGTGCCCTATGCGGTGATCCTGCTGGCCGGGCACAATTCCGGGTACGACGGCCGACCCGCCGTGGACCCGAACGTGGAGCGGTTCTCGTACAACGGCCTGGACTCAGCTGGCCGTCCGCTGCCGTACCGGTCGGAGACCACCCACCGGTCGCTGGAGTCCAGCGCGCAACTGCTCGCCACGCAGGTCGAGGCCGTCCACCGGCGGACCGGCCGGCCGATCGCCCTGATCGGGGAGAGCGAGGGGGCGATGGTGGCCCGCACCTACCTGCGAAACCCCAAACCACCGGTGACCGCGTTGGTGATGCTCAGCCCGCTGGTCCGCACCGGCCGGGCCTACTATCCGCCGCCGTCCGCCGACTCCGGCTACGGGGTGGCCACCGGGTGGCTGCTACG
>NZ_JBFBAO010000636.1:0-1732 GCF_040682255.1 Micromonospora sp. NPDC051296
TCGCATCCAAATGTGCCTGCCCTGGTCTTTGCCGATCACAAGCTGCCCGGTAGCTCTGTGAATTTCCACGGCGGCCCGATCGGCACCGGCCTGCCCGTTCAGCTGATCTATTGGGGCAGCTGGTGGCAGACGAAAGAGGGATCGGCCCGAAGGACGCTCATCGACAGCCGCACCCAGTCGCTGCTGGCCAGCGACTATTTCAGTGAGCTGGCCCAGTACGGGATCGCCCGCCCCTCGTGGCGTGGCTCGCTGATCTGCACCGAGCCGCCACCGCCCGCGGCCTTCAACAAGGACGAGGACCAGGAGGCGGTGCCGGACCTGATCGATGACCTCATCGACGCCGACGTTTTTCCTGACCCTGACGAGGGGCGGATCGCGTTCGTGGTGCTGATGCCGGAGGGCTTCGCTACCTCGATCGCTGACGGCGCACACACAAGCGACTTCGATCAGGACTTCCTCGACCGTGATTACTACTGGGTTGCGTGGGTTCGCTTCTTCAACGACCCTGAGTTGACGATGCGTACGCTCAGTCATGAACTGGTCGAGATGTTCACCGATCCGGAGGGCGACGGCTGGTACTGCCAACGGGCCGAGGTCGGCGAGATCGCTGACGCAGCGGTTTCCGGCAGCATCAAGCAGGCAGCGTGGGTAAACGATGTCCGAGTCCAGGCATACTGGTCCAACAACCACTCCGCCACTGTCATCCCTGTCGACCGTGATTACCGGGCCCGGATATCCGGCACCCTTGCGGTAGACAGCGCCACGACCCTGACGAGCGGCACGTTTCGGCCGAGTGCCGCCCAAATGGCACTCTGCTCGATCGTGCCCGACTGCTGCTTCTCGGATCGGGACTACAGCTACGAGGTTGTCGGCCGTGACGAGAGCATCACCCTGCGGCTGGAGACGCAGCGGTACCGCGCACCACGGGCCGCGTGGACGCTGGCCGGACAGCCAATCAGTGGAAACGGCAACCTCAAGGTTCACGTGACGGCCGAAACCTATGTGGGTCGGGATGCGCAGTACGGCGATCGCGAGGTGAGCATCTCGTACACATGCAGCGACGCCGACTTGCGCCTGGGCACCGCCGCCACATCGGCGAATTTTGACGTCCAGGTGGGCTGCGCGGTGACCGACGTTTCCATCAATGGCAACGTGAGAGTCAATGTAATCGCGAAGCCACAAGTCACCATCGGCTTTGTCGGTATCGAACTCAAGGAGGACTCCACCTATCAGGACCAGTTGAAGGCGTGCAACAAGGCCGCCCACCGTATGTTCGACAGGACGGTCGGGGGCGCCTGGCGCCGGCCGCGTCCCGGTGAGCCGCTCGAATTGCCACCGGGAGTCGTCGCCGAACTGCCCGCCTACACCCGCGTTGCGCGCTACCAGGCGCTCCGGGCGACGGCGGTGCTCAGCCGGGCCGCCTCCCGGGCGCTACCGGAGGTGGAGGCGACGGCTGCCCATACGGCACTCGTTAGTCGTGCGCCATTGCTGCGTGCCGCCGCGCATGCCGTAAGCCGGCCAATTGGTTGATGGCGAGGCTCACGCCAGGCCGCGGCGAATCCACAGATGAACCCCTTGCGGGTAACCGGGCCCCGTCCACGCGAGATCTTGGACAGTTGCCGTTATGCGCGAACGGCAACTGTCCAAGTCAGCCGGTCTTTTGGGGACGCCGCGCAGGCGTGAAAATGGTGGGTAGGTCGCCCGCCGACGTCGTGAGATCTTGGCCTGTTTG
>NZ_JBFBAO010000637.1:0-1731 GCF_040682255.1 Micromonospora sp. NPDC051296
GGCCGGTGCGGCACGCTCGAAGTAGATGCCCAACGCTTCATACGGGGGGAAGCCGGCACTCCGCTGCGCTCCGTGCCGCCATGAGGCACCACCGCACTGAGCCGATGATTCGCTCGCTGACACTCGCTCATGCCGGCACTCCGCTGCGCTCCGTGCCGCCATGAGGCACCACCGCACTGAGCCGATGATTCGCTCGCTGACACTCGCTCATTGGTTCCCCACCATGCGCAGCCGCCCGGCACCTGGGCGACCGACGCCGGGGGGCGCGGGAATGACCCGGGTCAGCTCGTCACCGGGCAGCCAGACCTTGACCTCCTTGGGACGGGCGGCCGCGCCCCGCCCGCGGGCCGAGATGGTCACCTCGCGGCGGCGCAGCCGCCCCCGCCCCGGCCCGAGCCCGTCCCACATCCCACGGACCACCTGGAGCGTCACGTCCGCGCCGTCCCACCGGCCGTACGGCACCAGCACGCTGCCGCGCTGCCGGGCCCGCGCGGCCAGCCGGCTGGCGACGGAGGCGGAGACGGTGGCCGGTACGGCGGTGACCACCACGTCGACCCCGTCGATGAGCGCGGCGACGACGGTGGGCCACTCGGGCCCGGGCTGGGGCACCAGGGCGAGCCGGTCCAGGGCGATCCCGGCCTCGGCCGCCGCCCCGGCCCCGAAGGTCGGCACCCCGACCACGGCACACCACGAACCGGTGCGGGACGCCTCGGCGAGCAGGGCGAGGATCAGCGACGTGGTGCCGCTGCGCCGGGTCTCCCCGAGGCCGACCGCGATGGTGCTGCCGCGCCGCAACCCCCGGCTGGGCAACAGCCCGGTCAGCTCGGGCCGGACGGGCAGCACCCGGTGCCCGCCCGCCGGATCGGGGGCGCTGGCCGGGCGCACCAACCCGGCCAGCGCGGCGGAACCGACCACCATGCGGCCCGCCATCGGACCTACCCCCCGTCGTGTCACCACGGGACACCGGCCCGTGGATGGTGCTGTGTGGATCAGAAGTACGTACGCGCGGCGGGGTGGCGTCCGGCCACCCTGGGTCCCGCCGGTGGTGGCCGGACGCCACGACTCAGGCGACGAGCCCGTCGATCGCCGGCTGGTGCGCCAGGCCGAGCGCCGCCTCCACCACCGACACGAACTCCTCGGCGGCGCGGAGCAGGTCGTCGGCCTCCCGGGCGGTGACCACCCGGGGTATGCCGGCCTCGGCGGCAGCCCGCTTGCCGGCACCGATGGCGAAGTAGTTGGCCCATTCGTCGAGCTCGGGGGCGACGCCGGCGAGCAGGACCCAGACGCTGGTGATCCGGTTACGTCGGGTGGGCGCGGGGCGGGCGCGGGCGGCGAGCACCGCGGCGGCGGCGCGCAGCGCCGCGAGGTGGGCGGCGGCGTACCGGAGGCCGTCGGGGCCGGTCCGGGCAGCCTCGGCGAGACCCTGCCGGGCCACCGCGAGCAGTTGGGCCGGGGTGCGGTGCGGCAACACGTGCGCGGGCACCGTCGGCACCTGGGCCGGACTGGTCGGCATGGTCTCTCCTCCAGGTGGGCCAGGGCGGGCGGGCCGCGCGACGGAGGTGGACCCGTCGGCGCGGGAGGCCCGCGGCAGCGGTGCGGAGGAAGACGCACCAGGTGGGGCGGCCGGCCGGGTGCGGAGCTGACCTCCGACGCGATCACGGGCCAGGGCTGGTACGTCAAGGCTGTCGTGTCGCTCACGGCCGAGGACGGCTGGGGCTCTGGCGTCGCCAC
>NZ_JBFBAO010000638.1:0-1713 GCF_040682255.1 Micromonospora sp. NPDC051296
GAGCCGGGGCTGAGCAGCAGCGCGTCCAGCCCGGCGGCGGCGGTGGCGCGCTGCGCGGCGGCCAGCCGCTGCGGCGGGTACAGCTCCTCGGTTCCCACCCAGTCAGCTTAACGGTCGTTTGGGCCGAGTGGGCCGGCCGGGGCCGTGTCCCGGCGGTGCGCCGAGGTCAGCCGATCAGCCAGAGGCAGAACGGGTGACCGTCCGGGTCCAGGCAGACCCGCACGTCCTCCTGCGGCTGATAGTCGGCCAGGCTCGCGCCGCAGGCCAGCGCGTGGTCGAGGGCATCGGACAGGTTCTCGACGCCGATCTCCAGGTGCATCATCATCTGCTGCCGGCCCGCCTCGGCCGGCCAGGTCGGGCGCACGTACGCCCGCTCGCGCTGGAAGGACAGGCCCACCCCGCCGTCGGCCGAGCGCAGGATGACGTCGTCGGTCTCCTCGACCTCGACGTCCCAGCCGAGCAGGTTCGCGTAGAACCGGGCCAGCGCGGCCGGGTCGGGCGTGTCCAGGTTGACCGTGGTCAGTGTCAGCCGGGCGGCTGCGGACATGGCGTCCTCCTGATCGCGCGACCGCCGTGCCGTCCGCGGCGAACGTCGGTGGGTTGTGTCAGGCTGTCGGGCGTGGCACAGCAGACCCCGATCATGCTCGTCGACGCGCCCAGTCTCTACTTCCGGGCGTACTTCGGCATCCCCGAGTCCGCCGCGAAGACCGCCGACGGCCAGCCGGTCAACGCCGTACGCGGCTTCCTCGACATGCTCGCCCAACTGATCCGCACCCGGCGGCCGGGCCGGATGGTGTGCGCGATGGACCACGACTGGCGGCCGGACTGGCGGGTGGCGCTGCTGCCGTCGTACAAGGCGCACCGAGTGGCGCCCGAGGGCGGCGAGGTGGTGCCGGACACCCTCACCCCGCAGGTGCCGATGATCCTCGACGTGCTCGACGCACTGGGCATCACCGTGGTCGGCGCGGCCGGCTACGAGGCCGACGACGTGCTCGGCACCCTGTCGGTCACCCAGCCCGGGCCGGTGGAGGTGGTCTCGGGCGACCGCGACCTGTTCCAGCTGATCGACGACGCCCGCGGGGTGCGGCTGCTCTACATCGGGCGGGGCGTGGCCAAGCTGGACGACTGCGACGACACCGCGGTCCGCGCCCGCTACGGCGTGCCGGCCGATCGGTACGCCGAGTTCGCCGCCCTGCGCGGCGACCCGAGCGACGGGCTACCCGGGGTGGTCGGGGTCGGCGAGAAGACCGCCGCCCGCCTGGTGGACCGGTACGGCGACATCGCCGGCATCCTCGCCGCCCTGGACGACCCGGCCTCCGGCTTCGCCCCCGGGCTGCGCACCAAGCTCGTCGCCGCCCGCGACTACCTCGCCGTGGCGCCGAAGGTGGTCCGGGTCGCCCTGGACGTACCGCTGCCGCCGCTGCCCACCGAGCTACCGATCGCGCCGGCCGACCCGGACAGACTCATCGAGCTGGCCGAGCGTTGGAACCTGGCCGGCTCCACCCGCCGCCTGGTCGACGCCCTCACCACCCGCACCCCCACCACCTGAGACACCAGCACCCCTCCCACCCAGACCCCGACTTCCCACCCTCCCCTCCCCCGCCCGGAGTGGCGCTGGCCAGCATGATCGCGGCCGGGGATGAGGCGGGCGGCGGGAGCGCAGCTCGCGCGGTGTGGTACCGGGCAGTCGGACGGGGGGCGGCAGCTCCCCGG
>NZ_JBFBAO010000639.1:0-1712 GCF_040682255.1 Micromonospora sp. NPDC051296
CGCCGAGCCGGTCCAGGATGCCGCCCGGGTCCGGCCGGCATCGGCCGGGCCGGCCGGCCACGCTTACGAGTTGCAAGAGCGGAAGACCTCAGGGCTCCGCCCCGAACCCCGACCCTCCTCAGAGATCGGCCGGGCGGATCACCTCGCCGGGCACCACAAGGGCTACCAGCCTCCCCGGACGGGGCCAAGGTCGTACGTCCGGTAGGGCGCTCCATCTTGTCCCCGTCCGGGGAGGCTGGACGGTCTACGACTGCCCGACGAGGAGATCCGCCCCCGGTGCCAGCGCCCTTCACCGACTACAGCTACCCGTTGATCCAAGCGCCGCTTCTACCGCTGCGTACCGATGCCGTCATAGGTGATTCTGGCCCAGTACACGTCTCGCCCTTCGAGCCGGTCGGCGTGCAGGCTAAAGGAGAGTGTCGTGTTATCCATAGTCTGGATCCAGATGCCCATCTGATCGGCTCGCTCAACCTCGCCTGCACCGCGCTCCATCCGCCATCCTTGCTGTACCGCAAGCTCACGGTAGAAGCGCACGATCTCTTCTACCGATGGCCGGTTACCAGCCGAATAGCCCCATGCGGTTTCGGCGCCGCCGTACCAGTCGCTGGCAGCGAGGCTCTCACACGGCTCCGCGTAGTCAGCCCAAACCTTCTCCAAGCCAGCAGGTGCCCGATTCACCATCGGATCCTTGCCAAGATTCTCAGCGAACGCCTCCTCGGCTGCGGAGCAGTCGGGCCGTCCGGGGGCTTCCAGGATGCGTGTGGCCAGCCACAATCCGCCCAGGGCAACCACAGCCAACAGCGATGCGGCCACGAAGAGCCCCAGCATGGTAAGGACCACTCGCTTCGGCATGTCTCTCCCTGGCCCTACCTATCAAGATGCGGATCAGCGCGATTCCCCAGGCTGGCAGCCGGAACCGCAGTTGTACAGCCATTGATACTTTCTTCCATCGCCGTGCCGTCCACGTGCCAGTAGCCGGTACCGCCAGCGGTCGCGAGCGGGCACGAACGGCCCCCACGTCCTACGGCTGGCCTGCCCCACCAGATCCTTGTCGGCCGTGATCTTCGACCTTCCAGACCGCGTGTTTCTGTCGCCGAGCGTGTCAGGGCCGGGGACCAGGTGGGGACCACACGTCGTGCGCGATGGTGGCCGGCATGCCGTCGGCTACACGACTTGATCTTGGGGATAGCGTGCGTGACGTGCGTGGAGGTGTGGCGAATCGTTCTGGGGGTCAAGGGGTCGTCGGTTCAAATCCGGCCGTCCCGACAAGGTGAAGTTGCAGGTCAGAGGGCTGGTCCGAGACATCGGGCCGGCCCTCTGGCTTCCTGGGGACCACGCCGGTCAAGTGCGCCGTCCGGTAGCGCTCCTTGACCGCTGGTCAAGCCATGTCGCCAGCCCTGTTACCTGCCGAACTGTTTCGTCGCGTCGTCAATGCGGCTCGCAGAGCGGGCCGCGCCGGCCGGTCACGCTGAGGGACGAAGGTACTGCAATCCCGATTGCATGCTGAGTCGCCGGCTCCGAGGCGTTGGTAAAGATCGGGGTGCGCCGCGCGGATCTCGGTGTCGTGTTAAATGCTGGCCATGTCGCTAACGATCGGGCCGGCGTTCACGATCCCCGGCTATACCACCACAACCCCGCCTGATTACGACAACGAGTGCGAGGCAACCGTGTACGCCGCAGATGGTGTGGTCGGATACCCCGCCTTCTGGTTG
>NZ_JBFBAO010000640.1:0-1708 GCF_040682255.1 Micromonospora sp. NPDC051296
AGGCCGAGGCCGGCGATCAGCGGTGGCAGGACGCTGGACTTGGCGCCCGCGCAGGCCAGGCCGAGCGCCGGGATCAGCGCCCAGGCCGGGCCCAGAGCCCGCCCCCGCAGCACCTGGACACACACGGCGGCGAGCAGCATCAGCAGCGGCAGCGCGTACGTCTGGGAGGGGCTCGGGTACGACAGTGAACCGCTGCCGAGCACGGCCAGCGGCGAGCCGAGCGTGGGTGGTGCGCTGACGTACCCGGCCGCGGCGGCCAGCGGTCCCACCCACCAGCATCCGGCCAGCTCACGGGCCAGCCCGGCGGTGACCAGCGCCGCCACCCAGCCGACCGGTACCACCCACAGGCGCATCAGCACCACCGCCGGCGGAAGCCCAGTGATCATGCTGGCGCTGGCCATGTGCGCGTCGGACAGGTAGTGGTAGCGCAGCGGCTCCCCTGCCAGGTGCGGCAACTCCCAGGGCATGGCCCGGGTGAGTTCATGGACCAGCCCGAGGTGGTAGAGCAGGTCCTGGTAGTAGGCGTAGTCCGCCGGGGGCAGCGGCAGCACCCGCCAGTTGGCGTACCCCCACAGGGCGATCAGCGCGAGCACCGCGCAGACCGCCCAGTGCCAGCCCAGCGGCAACCGGCGGCCGGGCCCGGTGCGCCAGTGCCGGCGCAGCCGGGGCAGCGCGAGGAAGGCCAGCACCACCGGCACCGGCCACCAGCGCAGCAGGTGCTGCGTCCCGGTGGCGGCGGCGAGCGCCCAGGCACCGAGTTCGAGCAGCAGGCCGGTGGCCGCGCCGTAGCCGAGGTCTTCGGGCAGATTGCCCCGGCTGCCGCGCAGCGCCCGGTGCACCAGCGTCCCCGGCAGCACCAGCGTCAACGCCCAGTACGCGACGAACGCGCCGACGTCGGCGGCGGGTATCCCGCCGCGCCACCAGACGAGCGGCAGGGCGGCGAGGACGACCACCCAGGGCAACGCCGCCGCGAGCCACCGCATCGGCCGCAGCCGGTCCTCCCGGTCGCCCTCAGCCGCCGATCCGGAGACCGGCGTCACCCTGGACGCCGCCAGCAGCGCGTCAGCCACGGCCGGCGGCGACCGGACGCCCGTTGACCACCTCGGGCCCCGGTACAGCGGGCGGGTCTTCGGCGGTGTCCGACCCGATGTGGAAGGTCGGCCGGTTCTGCACGGTGGCGTAGATCCGCCCGACGTACTCGCCGAGCAGGCCCAGGCAGACCAGTTGCACCCCGCCGAACAGCAGCACCGCCACGAACAGCGAGGTCCAGCCGGGAATGGTCACCCCGCGCAGGTGCCCGACGACACCGAACACGATCAACGCCAGGCAGGCCAGGAAGCTGCCCAGGCCCAGCCAGGTGGCCAGCCGCAGGGGTGCGGCGGTGAAGTTGGCGACGCTGTCCCAGGCCAACGCGATCATGCGAGGCAGCGGGTACTTCGTCTCTCCCGCGAGCCGGGCCTCGCGTACGTAGCGGACCTCGGCGCTGGAAAAGCCGAGCGCGGGCACCAGCAGCCGGTAGACCGGGGTGCGTTCGGGCAGCTGGCGCAGCGTCTCCACCACGTCGCGGCTGACCATCCGAAAGTCACCGGCCTGGGCGGGCAGATCGGCGCCGACGATCCGCCGCATCAGGCGGTAGTACACCCGCGCGGTCTGCCGCTTGAAGACCGTGTCGGTGCTGCGGTCGGCGCGTACCCCGTACACCACGTCG
>NZ_JBFBAO010000641.1:0-1668 GCF_040682255.1 Micromonospora sp. NPDC051296
AACTGTCCAAGTCAGCCGGTCTTTTGGGGACGCCGCGCAGGCGTGAAAATGGTGGGTAGGTCGCCCGCCGACGTCGTGAGATCTTGGCCTGTTTGAGGCCGTGTCCAAGTCTGACGCCGGGGCCCGGACCTGAAGGGTCACGCACTGTTGCTTCGAGCACGCCGGTCAGATTTTCGGTTTCCGACCGAGGCCCCCGGGCGGCCGCCTGTCATATCGGTTGTCGTAGGTGGGGAGGGGTGGGCGAGGATGCGCGGGGTGCCCGAGGAGATTCCGGACGCGGAGTCCGAGCAGGTCCTGGCGCGGGTGTGCGCGGTCGATGTGGCCAAGGAGTCCGGGATGGTGTGTACCCGCGGGCCTGGCTCGTCCGGGCGGCGTGTCAGCCGGGTGTGGCAGGTGGCGGCGACCACGAACGCGGTCGGTGACCTTGCCGCTGATCTGGTGGCGTTGGGGGTGGAGAAGGTCACCGTGGAGAGCACGTCGGACTACTGGCGGATCTGGTTCTACCTGTTCGAGGCTGCCGGGTTGGATGTGCAACTGGTCAACGCCCGTGATGTGAAGAATGTGCCCGGGCGGGCGAAGACCGACAGGCTGGACGCGGTGTGGTTGGCCAAACTCACCGAGAAGGGCCTGTTACGGCCCTCGTTCGTGCCCCCGGCGCCGGTCCGGGTGCTGCGCGATTACACCCGGATGCGGGTCGATCTGGTCCGGGACCGGACCCGTTACTGGTCGCGGTTGGAGAAGCTCCTCGAAGACGCCCTGATCAAGGTCTCGTCGGTGGCGTCGACCCTGAAGACGGTCTCGACACGGGACATGGTCGAGGCGTTGATCGCCGGGCAACGTGATCCGCAGGCCCTGGCCGGCCTGGCCCGCGGCCGGCTACGCGGCAAACACACCGCCCTGATCGAAGCACTCACCGGCCGGTTCGACGCCCATCACGGTGAGCTGGCCCGGATCCTGCTCGACCAGATCGACCGCCTCGACACCGAGATCACGAAGGTCACCACACGGATCGGGCAGTTACTCGACGAGATCGATCCACCCTCCCCACCGCCTGCCCCCGACGGAGACGACCCGCGGCCAGACACCCGCACACGGCTGGCCGAGATCCCGGGAATCAGCACCGAGTCCGCACAACTGATCATCGCCGAGATCGGCCTGGACATGACCCGGTTCCCCACCGCCGGGCACCTGGTGTCCTGGGCGAAACTATGCCCCCGCACCATCCAGTCCGGCACCAACCACACCCCGGGCAAGACCGGCAAAGGCAACCCGTACCTCAAAGGCGCACTCGGTATCGCCGCCGCCAGCGCCGCCCGCGGCAAGACAACATTCCTGTCCGAACGCTACCGACGCGTGGTCAAACGCCGAGGCAAAGGCAAAGCCCTGGTCGCCGTCGCCCGATCCATACTCGTGATCATCTGGCACCTACTGGCCGACCCCACCACCCGCTACCACGACCTCGGCGCCGACTACCACGACCGCCACGTCAACACCACCCGCAAGATCAACAGCCTGATCCGGCAACTCGAAGCCCTCGGCCACAGCGTCACCCTGCAACCCACCACCTGACCCACACCCACACCCCGAACCCGGCCGACCGACCGACACCGGGCCAACCCCGCCTGCCCAAAACCCGTCGCAGTACAGGTCATTTACCGGTCAGATCTC
>NZ_JBFBAO010000642.1:0-1665 GCF_040682255.1 Micromonospora sp. NPDC051296
GCCCGCCGGCTGCTCTGGCTGGTCGACGGAATGCCCTGCGGCTGGGCCGACGGCGCGCTGCGCACCATGGACGACACCCCGGTGACCGCCGCCGACGACGCCGAGGTGCGGATCTGGCATCCGATCGGCCGGCCGGTGCCGGAGATCGTCGGCTGGCGGGAGTGGTTGGAGCGGCACCGGATCGTCCAGCCGTTCAAGCAGGCGCACCGGGAGGTCTACCTGCTCACCCCGGCCGAGGAGGCCACCGGCACCTACTCCAACCGGTTCGCCGGGCACATCCTGCGTCAGCATCAGTACCATGCGCTGACCGCGATCCGGGGCTGGACCGACCGGCTCCGGCTGATGGTGGACGACGCCTACCCGCCGGCCGCGTGCGAGCTGCCCCGGTGGGGCCTGCGCGCCGAGTACTGGGTGGAGGGGATCGGCGACGAGTACGGCGCCGACACCACCGACAGCGGGTCGTACCTGCGGCTCGTCACCGACCAGGTGCGCTTCTATCCGATCGCCGCCGCACCGAACGTGTCGCACGCCTCCGGCGGCGGCTACACCGCGGCGCGGTGGACGGACGCCCGGCCGGCCGATCCGCTGCCGCTCGACCAGATCCCGCCGCTGGTGTTCAGCGAGATCATGCGGGACGTGGACCTGTTCGTCGGGGTGGCCAGCGTCGGTAACGACCCGACCTGGTCGGACGGGGGCCCGCAGGGCCGGTTCCGGGACTACTGGTCGTCGTACAGCTTCGGGGAACTGTCCGCTACCGCCGAGACCCGGCGGGATCTGCTGGCCCGGCTGCTGCCCCGGCTGGCGGTGGGGCGGCGGGCCCGCATCGACGGTCGGTTCCTGGTGGTCCAGGGCGACCTGCGTACGTACCGGATCCACCTGGGGTCGGGAAACATCCTGATGAGCCCGAACGACGCCTACCTCTGCATCGTGCCGGACCGTGGCGCGGGCCGGATCGGCGAGCAGCAGTTCCTGCCGTTCGAGGGCGACGGCATGCTCGCCGTCATTCTCAGCAAGGCGATGCTGCTGGCGAAGGACGCCGAGATCATCGATCCGTCGATCACCCGGCAGATCAACTCCGCCGGATAGCTGGTGGTCCCGACATCCGCGCCGGTCCGGCCGGTGAACCGGGGGATGCCGGGTTCGGCGCGGATGGCGGTCGCCCGGGCGATACCGTGATCGAGTGCGAGGCGCAGTGGCGAACACCGGGCGATGGCTCCGGTTCATGCTGCTGGCCTGCACGCTGGTCGGGTTCGCCGCGATGCACAGCCTGGGGCACGACCCCACCCTGGGCGCGGCCGGGCACGGCAGCCACGCCGCGTCGGCCACGCCTGCCCTCGGCGAGGGCTGCCCCGGTGAGAGGTGCATCCAGCAGGCCGTCCCGGCCTCCGAGGAGCCGGGGCCGGTGCACAGCTCGGGCTGGGCGGTCTGCATGGCGATCGCCGCCGGCCTCGCCCTCACCGCCGTGGTCGCCGTCCTTTTCCTTCGGCGTACGCGAGGCCCGCAGCCACGGGGTCGTACCACCACCCGGGCATCCGGCGGCCGGGCCCCGCCGGCGTTCACCATGATCGGTCTGACCACGGCCTCGGCAACGGTGCTGCGGATATAGGAGCGACCAGCGCGTACCCCGCCAGGGGTGACCGCGCCTTCGACTCCTACCCGTTCACC
>NZ_JBFBAO010000643.1:0-1663 GCF_040682255.1 Micromonospora sp. NPDC051296
GGTCAGCTACGGCTACGGCACCACCGGCGCGCGGATCCTGCCGTTCCTGGTCGGCAACGTGCCCTTCGAGCGCCTCGTCGAACTACTCAACCCCCAGCGCTCCCTCGCCTACCACCCACTCTTCCAGGTCATGCTCGCCTTCAACAACATCGACGTGGAGACTGCGGCGTCCGGCGCGAACGTGCCCGGGCTGATCGTGAGCCAGGAGCACGCCGACTCCGGGTCCGCCCGCTTCGACCTGCTAATTCGGGTGGTGGAGCGGCGCGGCCCCGATGGTGCACCCGAGGGCCTGGCAGGTGAGGTGGACTACGCCACCGACCTGTTCGACGAGGACACCATCCGGCAGCTGACCGACCGGCTGCTGCTCCTGCTGACCACCGCCAGCACCGACCCGGACCGCCGGATCGGGTCGGTGGATGTGTTGGGTGTGGTGGAGCGGCGTCGGTTGTTGGTGGAGTGGAACGGCGAGGGTGCGCAGGTCGGCGGGGCAGGTTCGGGTGCCTCGGGGTTGACGGTTCCGGGTTTGTTTGAGGCGCAGGTTGGTCGGTCGCCGGGCTCTGTGGCGGTGGTGTCCGGTGGTGTTGGGGTGTCATATGCGGAGCTGAATGCGCGGGCGAATGTGTTGGCGCGTCAGTTGATTGGTTTGGGGGCAGGGCCGGAGGATCTGGTGGCGGTGGCGTTGCCGCCGTCGGTGGATCTTGTGGTGGCGTTGCTGGCGGTGTCGAAGTCTGGTGCGGGTTATGTGCCGGTGGATGTGTCGTTGCCGGCGGAGCGGGTGTCGTGGTTGTTGGGCGATGCCCGTCCGGTGTTGGTGTTGAGTTGTGCTGAGGTGGCTGCGGGTCTGCCGGATGGTGGGGTGCCGTGGTTGTTGGCGGAGCAGTGGGGTTCTGCCGGCGAGCCGGTTCGGGAGTCCGTTTCGGACGTGGTTGATGGTGAGCGGTTGTCGGCGTTGTTGCCGGCTCACCCCGCGTATGCGATTTATACGTCGGGATCGACGGGCGTGCCGAAAGGTGTGGTGGTTGAGCATCGTTCGGTAGTGGCTTATTTGGAGCGTGCTCGATCGGCTTATCCGGAGGCGGCAGGTGTGGTGTTGGTGCATTCTCCGGTGGCGTTCGATCTGACGGTGACGGGGTTGTTCACGCCGTTGGTATCGGGTGGTTGTGTGCGGTTGGGCGAGTTGGACGAGGGCGCCGTTGCGGGTACTCGTTCGTCGTTCATGAAGGTGACGCCGTCGCATTTTTCGGTGTTGGAGGCGTTGCCCGATGAGGTGTCGCCGTCGGGTGCGTTGGTGGTGGGTGGTGAGGCGTTGCATGGTGAGGTGGTGTCGCGGTGGCGCGCGCGGAATCCGGGTGTGACGCTTTTCAACGCGTATGGTCCGACGGAGACGACGGTCAATTGCACCGAGTTCCGGTTGGATCCGGGTACGGTTTTGCCGGCGGGCCCGGTGCCGATCGGTCGCCCGTTTCCGCATATGCGGGTTTTTGTTTTGGATGCGGGTTTGTCGCCGGTTCCGGTGGGTGTGGCGGGCGAGTTGTATGTGTCGGGCTCGCAGGTGGCTCGGGGTTATGTGGGTCGTGCGGGTTTGACGGCTGGCCGGTTTGTGGCGTGTCCGTTTGGTTCGGGTCGGATGTATCGGACTGGGGATGTGGTGCGGTGGCGTGCG
>NZ_JBFBAO010000644.1:0-1653 GCF_040682255.1 Micromonospora sp. NPDC051296
TCGCCGGGATCGGCTCTTCCGAGATGCCGCTGCCGGAGACCACGGTCTTCTGCGCCGCGCCACCGGCCCGGCTCATCACCCGGGAGTTCTTCGGCGCGGCCAGATCCAGCGCGTCGGCCGCCGCCTCCACCGCCTCGACCGCGTCCAGGGAGGCTGCGCCGGACCCGTTCTGCGACAGGCCGGACTCCAGCGTGTCACCGACGAAGATGACACTGCCGTCCTTGGCGATGTTCACCGTGGCCGTGGCCCCGAACACCTCCAGGTTCTCGTGGCGTTGGGCCAGGTTGACATGGGTGACGCCGTTGTGCCGGCTGGTGTACTTCGACAAGATGGCGAGGTCACTGAGGTCGCCGGCGGTCACGCCGTACTGGACCGGGTTCGCCCGCAGGTAGTTGATGGCGATGTTGTCCGGGGCGCCTTCGTTCGGGCCGGTGAGGAAGATCGGGTTCGACTTACCCGCTGCCTCCTCCGGCGCGGCCGAGGCGGGCGTGGATAGCGAGGTCAGAGAGACGACGAGGGTGGTGGACAACAGCAACGCGGCGTTGCGTCGGCCACGAGATGAACGGGGATGCAGGTGCACCGCTGCTCCTTCGGGGGTTGGAAGGCATGAGCGCCAATTCACCACCGCCGGTGCGGTCACGCCACGGGTTGTCCGCAACGCCCCGCCCCGGCAATCACGGTCCGTAATTGAGACCGTGCGAAGTGAATCGCCTCGACGCTACGGTGCAGCTCAGGGGCGGGTCATCCGACTAGTGTTTAAATATCTACATCGATGACTCCTACGTCTGTCGCGCCCGTCCGCCTGCCTGGCCGCTTGGCCGATCCGGTCGGCGCGGCACCGTCAGCCCATCGATTTGGCACCGTCGATGGCCTCTCGGATGATGTCGGCGTGGCCGGCGTGCTGGGACGTCTCGGCGATGACGTGCAGCAGCACCCGACGTGCGGACCAGCGGGCGCCCGGCTCGAACCAGGGCGCCTCGGGCAGCGGCTGGCTGGCGTCCAGGTCCGGCAGGGTGCGGACGAGGTCGTCGGTGCGGCTGGCGACCTCGTCGTACGCCGCGAGCACGCCGGCCAGGGTGTCGC
This sequence comes from Micromonospora sp. NPDC051296, assembly GCF_040682255.1. Taxonomy (NCBI): domain Bacteria; kingdom Bacillati; phylum Actinomycetota; class Actinomycetes; order Micromonosporales; family Micromonosporaceae; genus Micromonospora; species Micromonospora sp. NPDC051296. Next base: position 1,084 of record NZ_JBFBAO010000644.1, read on the forward strand.
CCGGCATCATCCGGAACGACTCCGCGTAACGCGCGTATCCCGCCGGATCGGCGGGGGGCCGCATTGCCGCGGGGCCGTCCACGATGAAGTCCACCCAGGCCCGTTCGGTGCCGGCGACGTGCTTGATCAGCCCACCGATGCACAGCTCGCTCACGGTGCTCCGCGCGCCGGCCTGTTCGTCGGTCAGATTCCGGGCGGTGTTGCGGAGGAAGAAGCGGTGTCGCTGCAACGACTGCAGCAGGTCGGCCCGCTCGGGGCTCAGCGTCGTCTCGGCCATGGCAGCCCTCTCGTCGGCGTCAGCCGGACGCTATCGGCTGACACCGACAATTGAGGACCGCCGGGCCGGTGGCCAGCCCGGGCAGGAGCTACTTGCCGTTGGCCAGCACCTCGCGCATCCGGTTGATCTCGACGTTCTGCTCCACGATGACGCTGGTGGAGAACTCGTTGATGATGGGGTCGACGCCGAGTGCCTGCGCCTCGCCCGCCTTGATCACCTGCTGCACCTGCTTGCCGACCCGGGGCCCGAGCGCCCGGGGAACCACGGTCAGCACCTGCTGGCAGTACGCCGAC
>NZ_JBFBAO010000645.1:0-1638 GCF_040682255.1 Micromonospora sp. NPDC051296
GGCCGGTGCCGGTGGAGGATTTCGCGCTGCACCGGGTGACGGTGGACGGCGGGCGGCCCGAGGTGACGTTGTCGGTGCCGGGGCCGCGGGTGGTGCTGTGCACGTCCGGCGAGGTCACCGTGACCGACGGCGTCGCGCCGGTGGCGCTCGGCTGCGGGCGCGCCGCGGTGGGCGCGGCCGGTGCCGGGTCACTGACGGTGACGGGTGCGGGTGCGGCGTACGTCGCCTCGACCGGCCTGTTCTGAGTCGACCGCGCCGGGGACTCTGACGTTCCAGCGGCCACGCGCCTCGACCCGCAAGTCCGACTTTCCCGGAATAGCTTGACTCACCTCTCGCCGAGTGTGACTCTATGGGTGCGCAGCGTTATCGCGACGACGGTCCGAGAACGCGCGGGGGAACCAAACCGGGGGGATGCACGGGGCGGACGGAGGTGGACGGCACACGTCCACGACCGACCGCCCCGTGCGCTGTCCGCAACCACTCCATCCGCCGTCGCCGGGCGCGCGTAAGGTGGGTGGTTGCGCAGCATCATCGTCCGACAGGAGCTTTCATGACCAGCACCCTCCCGGCGTCCGCCAGCGGCACGTCGTCCGAGGCCCGGCCGCGCACTCTCGCCGAGGGCGACTACAAGGTGGCGGATCTGTCGCTCGCCGAGTTCGGGCGCAAGGAGATCCGCCTCGCCGAGCACGAGATGCCCGGCCTGATGGCGATCCGCCGCGAGTTCGCCGACGCGCAGCCTCTCGCGGGCGCACGGGTCACCGGTTCGCTGCACATGACGATCCAGACCGCCGTCCTGATCGAGACCCTGGTCGCGCTCGGCGCGCAGGTCCGCTGGGCGTCCTGCAACATCTTCTCCACCCAGGACCACGCCGCCGCCGCGATCGTCGTCGGCCCGGACGGCACCCCCGACGCCCCGGCCGGCGTCCCGGTCTTCGCCTGGAAGGGCGAGACGCTCGAAGAGTACTGGTGGTGCACCGAGCAGGTGCTCGACTGGCCCGACGGGCAGGGCCCCAACATGATCCTGGACGACGGTGGCGACGCCACCCTGCTCGTCCACAAGGGTGCCGAGTTCGAGAAGGTCGGCGCGGTGCCGCCGGTCGAGTCCGCCGACTCCGAGGAGTACGCGGTCATCCTCGGCGTGCTGCACCGCTCGCTCGCCGAGGACGGCCAGCGGTGGACCCGGGTCGCCGCCGGCATCAAGGGCGTCACCGAGGAGACCACCACCGGTGTGCACCGCCTCTACGAGATGCACCGCGCCGGCACCCTGCTCTTCCCGGCCATCAATGTCAACGACTCGGTGACCAAGAGCAAGTTCGACAACAAGTACGGCTGCCGGCACTCGCTGATCGACGGCATCAACCGGGCCACCGACGTGCTGATCGGCGGCAAGATGGCCGTCGTGCTCGGCTACGGCGACGTGGGCAAGGGCTGCGCCGAGTCGCTGCGCGGTCAGGGCGCCCGGGTCGTGGTGACCGAGGTCGACCCGATCTGCGCGCTCCAGGCGGCGATGGACGGCTACCAGGTCGCCACGCTGGACGACGTGGTCGAGCAGGCGGACATCTTCATCACCGCCACCGGCTGCTTCGACGTCATCACCAACGAGCACATGGCCCGGATGAAGCACCAGGCCATCGTCGG
>NZ_JBFBAO010000646.1:0-1593 GCF_040682255.1 Micromonospora sp. NPDC051296
CGCTGACCGCCACCGACGCCAACCGGTGGGCGATCCGGCTGCTGCGCGCCGTCACCGGCCGTCCGCGCATCCTGGTCAACAGCTACTGCTACCACGGCTCGGTGGACGAATCCCTGATCGTGGTCGGGCCGGACGGGCGCCCGCACAGCCGCGAGGGCAACGTCGGCGCCCCGTGCGACGTGACCGTGACCAGCCGGGTCGCCGAGTTCAACGATCTCGACGGGCTGGCCCGCGAACTCGCCCACGGCGATGTCGCCGCGGTGCTGATGGAGCCGGCGCTGACCAACATCGGCATCGTGCTGCCCGAACCCGGTTACCTCGACGGGGTCCGCACGCTCACCCGGCAGCACGGCACCTACCTCATCAACGACGAGACACACACGTTCTCCGCCGGGCCGGGCGGCGCGACAGCCGCGTGGGGCCTGACGCCGGACGTGGTCACCATCGGCAAGGCCATCGGCGGTGGGATCCCGGTCGGCGCGTACGGGCTGTCCGCCGAGCTTGCCGCCGCGTTGACCGGTCGAACGGACCTCGACCTGGTCGACATGGGCGGGGTGGGGGGCACCCTCGCCGGCAACCCGGTGTCGATCGCGGCCACCCGGGCCACCCTGCAGGAGGTGCTCACCGACGACGCGTTCGCCGGCATGATCGACGTGGCGACCGTCTTCGCCGACGGAGTCCGCAAGATCTTCGAGGAGTACGCGCTGCCGTGGTCGGTGAGCCAGCTCGGTGCGCGGGTGGAGTACCGCTTCGCCGCTCCGGCTCCCCGCACCGGCACCGAGTCAGCCCGCTGCGCCGACGCCGGCCTGGAGGACTACCTGCACGTCTACCTGATCAACCGGGGCATCCTGATGACGCCGTTCCACAACATGGCGCTGATGTGCCCGCAGACCACCGTCGAGGACGTCGCCCGGCACCACGAGGTCTTCGCCGATGCGCTCGGCGAGCTGCTGGGCTGAGCGGGCTCGCCGGGAAGGCCCGGCCGGCGTGGCGCTCAGCGGGTCGGACCACCGCTTCCAGCGGACGGTCCAGCGTGACTGGCTCAACGCTTCGGGCTGCTGCGGGCGCGGTGCCGGCGTACCGCATCGCGGTTGGCGCACGGGGGCGAGCAGTAGCGCTGCCGGCCGTTGCGGGACAGGTCGGCGTAGATCGTCCGGCAGCCGTCCAGGGCGCACCGGCCCAGCCGGTCCATTCCCCGGTTGGTCAGGTGCAGCGCGGTGCCGACGCTGACCAGCGCGCGGAGCACCGCCGACAACGACACGCCGTCGTCGCGGTAGTGCAGGTGCCAGTGTCCGCCCGCGTGATCGGTGAGCCGAGGGTACGTCGACGCACTGGCCAGCATCCGGTTGAGCAGCCCCGCCCGCTCCTGCGCCGAGGTGGCGTCGACGACCTCCGACCACTCCTCGATCAGCCGGCGGGTGACCAGGAGGTCGTCGTCTCGTACCGGCATGTCCATCACCACCCCGGCGGCCTGGCACCGGCGGGCCAGGTCCGCCACCGACCGGGGCGGGTCGTTGGCCAGGTCGACGGCCAGCCGTACCGGGTCCGCGCCGTAAGGGTTGATGTGCACAATGCCATTACAGCAGGCTGTGG
>NZ_JBFBAO010000647.1:0-1586 GCF_040682255.1 Micromonospora sp. NPDC051296
TGGGAAGTGTAGTAACACGACTGGAGATTCGCATCTTGTGCTGCCAGTGGTGGTGTGGTTTCTTCGTGGTCATGTACTTGCGGTTCACGTCGCGGGCCAACGCCGATGGCAGCGTCGTGCGCTACGTCGCCTTGCGCACAACCGTCGTGTGGACGGCAAGGTCAAACCCGATGTGCTGATGAACCTGGGCCGCGTCGACCAGGTCGACATCGATGGGTTGCGCCGGCTCGCCGCGTCGATCAACAAGCACTTCGGCGACGACGGCGACGGTGCAGGCGTGGAGGCGGGCCTGGCCGTGGGGACGGCCGCGTTGGAGGTCGTCGACTCCCGCCCGATCGGAGCGGTGTGGCTGCTCGATGGGCTGTGGCGGCGGCTGGACGTTGCCGCGGCGGTGCGCGCCGCCGCAGACGCGCGCAGGTTCACGACGAACATGGAACGGGTGTTGTTCGCGCTGGTCGCCAACCGGGCGGTGGCGCCGATGAGCAAGCTGTCGGCCGCCGAGTGGGTCGGTGAGGACACCGTCATCCCGGGCCTGGCGAGCATGGACGACGACCACGCCTACCGGGCGATGGACCTGCTGGTGGACGCCGACACCGCCGGGCGGGTGCAGGAGGCGGTGTTCTTCGCCGTGGCGAACCTGCTCAACCTGGAGGTCGACCTGTTGTTCTTCGACACCACCAGCACCTACTTCGAACGCGACACCGAAGACGACGGCGCCGACGCGTTCCGCCGGTTCGGGCACTCCAAGGACCACCGCGGTGACCTGCCGCAGATCGTCATCGGCCTGGCCGTGACGAAGGAAGGCATCCCCGTTCGCTGCTGGTGCTGGCCCGGCAACTCAAATGACCAGCAGGTCCTGGCCGAGGTCCGCGACGACATGCGCGACTGGAAACTCGGCCGCGTCATCACCGTGGTCGACCGCGGGTTCTCCTCCGCCGACAACCTGGCCTACCTACGACGCGCCGGCGGGCACTACATCGCCGGGATGCGCATGCGCGACGGCAACCCCCTCGTCGAACAGGTCCTGGCCCGTCAAGGCCGCTACCAGCAGGTCCGCGACAACCTGCGCGTCAAGGAAGTACGCATCGACGGCGCCGACGTACGGTTCGTCATCTGCCACAACCCCGACCAGGCCGCCCGGGACAAGCAGCAACGTGACGACGCTATCGCCCGCGTCGAAGCCGAACTCGCACGCATCCGTGACCAGCGCGAACGCGACGCCAAACGCCCACCCGGCGACAAGACCCGCCAGCGCAACGAAGCCGCACACGTGCGAGCCGAATGCGCGTTGCGCGACCATCCCGCCCTGGGCCGATGGCTGACCCAGCAGCCCAACGGACGCCTCAAGGTCAACAAGGCCAAGGTCAAAGCCGAGGAACGCCTCGACGGCAAGTACCTCATCGCCACCTCCGACCCCGCCATCACCGCCGAGGACACCGCCCTGGGCTACAAGAACCTCCTCGAGGCCGAACGAGGGTTCCGAGACCTGAAATCGCAACTGCTGCTCCGACCGGTGTTCCACCGCCTCGAACACCGCATCCGCGCCCACGTCCTGATCTGCTGGCTGGCCCTACTGCTCATCCGCG
>NZ_JBFBAO010000648.1:0-1585 GCF_040682255.1 Micromonospora sp. NPDC051296
CGTCCTAATCTTCCGGCTCTGTGCTTTTGGGCCTAATGACGGCACGCAGCGCAGCGGAGTGCCGTCATGAGCGGGGGGTGGCGGCTGGACGCGGCGGTCCGTGACCTGCTGGAGCGGGCGTTGCACGTCTACCGGGACGATCCCCGGGCCACCGACCAGTTACGACGCCAGCTGACCCGGCTGGACCAGCCGTTGCGGGTCGCGGTCGTCGGCGGCTGGCGCAGCGGCAAGTCCACCCTGCTCAACGCGCTGATGGGCGAGGAGGTGGCACCGGTCGACGGGAGCGCCTTCACCTGGTACGAGGACGGCCCGCAGCCGGACGCCGTCGGGTACTCGACCAGCCATCCGCCGCAGCGGCTGACCGTGTTGCGGTCGGGCACCGGGATGCACGTCGACCTCGCCGGTTGGCGGGCCGGCGAGCTGCGCGACATCGTGGTGCGCTGGCCGACCCGCTCGCTGCGGCAGGTGACCCTGGTCGACACACCGGCGCTCGGCGTCGACGAGCACGGGCGGGACCCGGTGCTGGAGCGGGTGCTGCGGGAGACCGACGCGATGCTGTACCTGACCCGGGACGCCCACGGCGGCGACCTGCGCGGGCTGCAGTCGGCCCGGGAGAGCAGCGTCGGGCAGGCCGCCCCGGTGCACGCGATCCTGGTGCTGTCTAGAGTGGACGAGTCCGGGGGCGGGCGGGTCGACGCGCTGCTCGGCGCCCGCCAGCTCGCCCGGCGGGCCCTCCGGGAGCCGCACGTGGACGCGCTGTGTGTCACCGTGGCCCCGTGCAGCGGCCTGCTCGGCCTGGCCGGACGGGTGCTCGGCGAGTCGGATTTCGCGGCGCTGGCCGCACTGGCGCAGGTGCCGCGCGCCGAGCTGGAGCCGTACCTGCTCTCCGCCGAGCGGTTCGGCCGCGGCCAGCCGCCCGTCCCGCTGGACGCGGCGACCCGCGGCGCACTGCTGGACCGGCTCGGCCTGGTCGGCGTACGCCTGGCGACCACCCTGGTCCGCACCGGCTGCGACAGCCGCGCGGCCCTCTCGACCGAGCTGGTCCGCCGCAGCGGGCTGGGCGAGCTGCGCGAATCGATCAACCGCCTGTTCGTCGACCGGCGGGAGGTGCTCAAAGCCCGCTCGGCGCTGGCCGCGGTGGAGGCGCTGCTGCGCGCCGAACCCGGCCCCGGCACCGCCGAGCTGCTCGGCACCCTTGAGCAGATCCTCGCCGGCGCGCACGAGTTCCAGGAGTCCCGCCTGCTGGCGGCGCTCCGCGACGGCCGGCTCGGCTTCGAGGTCGAGTTGGCGGAGGAGGCCCGGCGACTGCTCGGCGGCGACGGCGACGTGCTGGCGGCCCGGCTCGGCGGTGCCGCCGACGCGACGGCCCCCTGGCTGTGGGAGGCCGCCGCCGACGCGCGGTGGCGGTGGCAGGAGCGCGCCGAGGACCCCGCGCTCCGGCTGGCCCAGCGGCGCGGCGCGCAGGTCGTGGTACGCAGCTGCGACGGCATGCTCGCCGAACTGACCGCCCACGCCCGCTGACCAGCCCCAACTGAGGGCAGGTGGCGTTGACCCCGCCAGGTACGCGTCCGCTCCCCGGGTCAAT
>NZ_JBFBAO010000649.1:0-1579 GCF_040682255.1 Micromonospora sp. NPDC051296
CCCAGGCGGTCGAGGGCATCCCCAACCTCTGGTGCGTGCCGGCCACCATCGACCTGGCCGGCGCGGAGATCGAGTTGGTGTCCGTGGTGGCCCGCGAGTCACGGCTGGACCGGGCCATCGCCGCCTACCCTGGGCACTTCGACTACGTCTTCATCGACTGCCCACCGTCGCTCGGCCTGCTGACGGTGAACGCGTTGGTGGCGGCCCAGGAGGTGCTCATCCCCATCCAGTGTGAGTACTACGCGCTCGAGGGGCTGAACCAGCTCATCAACAACATCAACCTGGTTCGCCAGCACCTCAACCCGCGGCTTGAGGTCTCCACGATCCTGCTCACCATGTACGACCGGCGTACCCGGCTAGCAGATGCGGTCGAGCAGGACGTCCGGAACCACTTCGGCGACAAGGTGCTTCAGGCGGTGATCCCGCGCAACGTCCGGGTCTCCGAGGCACCCAGTTACGGCCAGTCGGTGATGACCTACGATCCCGGATCGCGGGGGGCGACGAGCTACTTCGAGGCCGCCCAGGAGATTGCAGAGCGGGGCGTCAAGGAGCCGGTGAGCCGGAATGCGTAGTGCGGACAAGGCGCTGGGAGGCGTGGCATGAAAAACCGTCCTCGGGGTGGTCTGGGACGGGGCCTGGGGGCGCTTATCCCGACCGGACCGGCTCCGGATGCTGGCGCTGGTGCCGGCACGATCACGGCCGAGCCGAGCGGGACGCCCGGAGTCGCCGTACCGTCCGTGGCGCCGACACCGGCTGCGCTGAGCACGGCTGAGCCGATGCTCAGCCCGGTGCCCGGCGCACGCTTCGCCGAGATCCCGGTCGACTCGATCGTGCCCAACCCCAAGCAGCCTCGGCACGTCTTCGACGAGGAGGCCCTGGAGGAGCTGAAGACCTCCATCCAGGAAGTCGGCTTCCTCCAGCCAATCGTGGTGCGGCAACTCGATGACGAGAAGTTCGAGCTCGTCATGGGTGAGCGGCGGTGGCGGGCCGCGCAGGCGGTCGGCCGGGAGAGCATTCCGGCGATCGTGCGCGACACCCGCGACGACGCCATGCTGCGGGACGCGCTGTTGGAGAACATCCATCGGGCGAACCTGAACCCGCTGGAAGAGGCCGCCGCCTACCAGCAGCTGCTGGAGGAGTTCGGTGCCACCCACGAGGAACTCGCGCGTCGGATCGGACGCAGCCGGCCGCAGATCTCGAACACCATCAGACTGCTGAACCTGCCGGCCCAGGTGCAGCGGCGCGTGGCCGCCGGGGTGCTCTCCGCTGGGCACGCTCGGGCGCTGCTCAGCTTGGAGGATTCGGAGACGCAGGAACATCTCGCGCTCCGGATCGTCGCCGAGGGCCTGTCGGTCCGGGCGACCGAGGAGATCGTTGCGCTTGCCCTGAGCGAGGGACCGAGTAAGAAGGATTCGGCGAAGCGCCGACCGAAGCCGCATGCCCCCGCGCTGAACGATCTCGCCGATCGGCTCTCCGACCGTTTCGACACCCGCGTGAAGGTCGACATTGGCCGGAGCAAAGGCAAGATCACCATCGAGTTCGCCACCGTCGACGACCTGGAGCGGATCGTCGGCATCAT
>NZ_JBFBAO010000650.1:0-1567 GCF_040682255.1 Micromonospora sp. NPDC051296
CCCGGCCAACTGCATCGGATCGCCGTAGACGGCCGGTTCGCAGCCGGCCAGGATGCCGTAGAAGATCGCGCGGGCGCCAGCAGGTCGGGCAGGGCCCGGCCGGCCCGGCACCAGCCGCCGGCTCGGGGGCGCCAGAGCCCGGCGGGCGCCCGTTGCGGCCGCGCCGATGGTCTAGGGCGACGGCGGCCGGCAGCAGGGCCGGCCCGAGCAGGCCGACGGCGAGGGCGGCGGCGACCAGGGTCGGGTAGGTCGGGCGCGGGGCACCGCTGGCGAGGCCGTCCACCGCGCCGGCCAGAAGGTGCACGTTGAGCAGGCCGACCGGGGTGAGCAGGGCCACCACGGCCCAGCGGCCCCGCCCGTCCCGCAGCATGGGCAGCCCGACGGCGAGCAGTAGTGCGACCGCCAGCAGCACCGCGCCGGCCGCCGGCAGGAGCTGTTCGGCGCTGCCCCGGTACGGGCCCCAGTACGAGCTGGGCACGGTCGCGTACGCGAGCGTGCCTCCGCCGACTGCTGCCGTTATCGGCAGGGCTCGGGCTGGCGGCGGCAGGTGGTTGTCCACCGTGAGCGCCAGCACGCCGAGGGTGACCTGCGGGACCAGCACCAACAACGGCGGCCGGGCGGTGCCAGCGACCAGGCTTACCGCCGCCATCGCCGCGGTCGCCAGCACTGCCACGGCGATCGCCGTCCGAGTGGGTCGGCCCGGTGCGACGAGCGCGAGCAGCGCGGCGACCAGCCAGACGACCCACGCGACGACGCCCGCCGAGAGGAATGGCCCGAAGCTCGGTACACCCCACTCGGTGGGCAGCGCCTGCTGCTCGACGACCGCCCAGTGACCGGCCAGGAAGGTGGCGGTGGTCAGCGCGAGCAGCCCGGCGAGGCGTACCCCGGGGATCAGGTCGGTGGCGCCGGCGGCCCGCAGCCGCTGGCGGAGGCCGCCGCGCACGAGGTCGGCGGCGTCCGCGAGGGAGGGCCAGCGGCGTTCCGGGCCAGCCAGGTCGAGGTACGTCCCGACGATCTCGTCGCCGCGGTCGCGGCGGTAGTCCGCCGGGTACGCCCGCAGCAGCTGCCGGTAGCGGCGCTCCAGCCCGCTCACGCCAGCCCCCCGGCGGTACGCGGGGCCAGCGGCTGCACCCGGCGGGCGCGCAACCGCGCGGTCGCCGCCTCGACGTTGCGCCGCAGCCGTTCGGTCTCGGCGGCGAGCGTGGCGTCCCCGGCGGGGGAGAGGCGGTAGTAGCGGCGCAGCCGCCCGTCGACGGTCTCCTCGCGGTCGAGTTCCACCAGGCCGGCGTCGGTGAGCCGGTCCAGCGCGCCGTAGAGGGTGCCGGGGCGCAGGGAGAGCCGTCCCTCGGAGAGGGCGGCGACCTCGCCGATGATCGCGTAGCCGTGCATCGGCTCGCGGGCGAGCGCGGTGAGGATGAGGAAGGTGGGTTCGCGCAGCGGTGTGTCCACGCCCCGAATATATCGGACGCGAATCACCTTCGGCAGCCTCGCCACCCTCCTGTCCGGCGCGGTGACGTGCAGCGCCGGCTGCCCGCTGCCGCCGTTCGAGCGGGCCACCGTGGCGGAC
>NZ_JBFBAO010000651.1:0-1560 GCF_040682255.1 Micromonospora sp. NPDC051296
AGCTGAGCTGGTACGACGCCGCCAGCCGGCTGCTCGCCTGGCCGAGCCGGCCGGCGAGGAAGTCCGCCATGCCCAACCGGCGCATCGCCGAGGCGGTGCGCACCGGTGCCCGACGTGACCGCCGCGCCGGCACGAGCCGAAGCCGCATGACAGCCGCCCGCCCGGCCTGCCGGGCCACCCCGGCGGCTCAGCCGGCCCACCCCCGGCGGCTCAGCCGGCCCACCATGGGCGTGTTAAGAAGGGGCCCTTTCTCTACCTTAGGCGTTAAGAAGGGGCCCCTCCTTGCACCTCAGGCGGCAATCTGGATCTTGCGACCGACGCCCGCACGGAACTGGGCCATCGCCTCGGCGTACTTGTCGAGCGGGAAGCGATGGCTGATGAACACGGCCGGATCCAGCACGCCAGCGGCGAACAGTTCGCCGGCGCGTTCGAAGCTGTGCAGCACCGCCATCGAGCCGGTCACGGTGATCTCCTGGTTGTAGATCCGGTACGGCTCGACGGGCACCCGGGTCTTGTATTCCGACACACCGAACTGGAGAAACGTGCCGGCCGGGGCGACCCGGCGCAGGCCGTCCTCGATCGCCGCCTGCACGCCCGTGCAGTCGATCACCACGTCCCAGCCGCGTGGCCGGTCCAGCTCGTGGGCGCTGGCCGCGTACGCCGAGCAGCCGAGTTGGACCGCGGTGGCCAGCCGGTCGGGGTTCAGGTCGACCACACTGACGGTGGCCGCGCCGCAGCGCTTGGCCAGCTCCAGCATCATCAGGCCCATGGTGCCGGCGCCGTAGATCAGATAGTGGTCGGCCAGCCGCCGGGGCAGCACGTCGAAGCCACGCACCACGCAGGAGAGCGGCTCGATCAGGGCGGCGTCGGCCGGCGTGACCCCCTCGGGCAGGGTGATGCAGTTGCGTACCGGCGCGAGGGCGTACTCGGCCGCGCCGCCGGAGACGGTGACCCCGATGGCGTTCCAGCGTTCACAGAGGTTGCCCCGGGCGCGCCGGCACTGGTAGCACTCCCCGCAGTGCAGCGAGGGGTCGACGGCGACCGGGTCGCCGACCCGCACCTCGGTGACGTCCCGTCCGACCGCGACCACCGTGCCGGCGAACTCGTGGCCCGGCACGATCGGGTACGCGGGCGCGAACTCGCCGTCCATGATGTGCAGGTCGGTGCCGCAGATCCCGCACCCGGCCACCTCGACGACCACGTCGCGCGGGCCGGGCGTGGGGTCCGGCACGGACTCCACGCTGATCTGACCCGGCGTGACGATGACTGCTGCCTTCACTTGACCGCCCCCATGGAGAGTCCTCGGACGAGTTGTTTCTGGGCGATCCAGCCGGCCAGCACGACCGGCAGCGACACGATCGTCGCCGCCGCGCAGAGCCGGGCCAGGAACAGCCCTTCGGAGGTGATGAAACCGACCAGAAAGATCGGCGAGGTGCCGGCCCGGGTGGCGGTCAGGTTGACCGCGAAGAAGAACTCGTTCCAGCTGAAGATGAAGCAGATCAGCGCGGTGGCGGCCAGGCCGGGCGCGACGATCGGCAGCAGGATGCGCCGGATGGTGAC
>NZ_JBFBAO010000652.1:0-1553 GCF_040682255.1 Micromonospora sp. NPDC051296
GCCGGCGCGCTGGTGCCGGTGCTAGCCGGTGCGCTGATTCGCCCGGCGGCGGAGCTGCGCCCGTCGCTGCTGCTGCTGGCGGCGGCGCTGGTCGCGGTGGTGCTGGCCGGTGCGGTGCGGCTGCTCCCGGCCGGCTGGCGGCCCGGCCCGCGGGTCGGTGCGCTGCTGGTGGCCGCCATCGGGGCGCAGCTGACCGCGCTGGCGGCGGTGGTGCTGGCCGGTGCCGCCGTGGGCCGGTCGCTGCCACCGTGGCGGGGGGCCACGGCGGGGCCGGCGTTCGCCTGGGGCTGGCAGCTGCCGGTCGCGGTGGCCCTGACCTCGGCGGCGGCGGTCTGGCTGCTGCCCCGGGCAGCCCGGCCGGCGGTTGCGGCGGCCGGCATCGCCGCGACGGCGCTCGCCGTGCCGGTGGCCTGGGCCGCGCCGTGGCCGGCCGTGGTCGCCGTCGACCTGGTGGTGGGGGCGGTACTGCTGGCCGCCGCGGTGGCCCGCCCGGCGGTACGGGGGTCGATGGCGCTGACGGCCGCGCTGGGCGGTGCCGCGTTGTTCGGGCACGGGCTGCTGGTCGGGCTGGCCGGCCCGGCTGGGGCCGGCGCGGCCTGCGCGGTGATCCTGGCCGTCGGTCTCGGCGTGGCCGCTGCCGGCCGGCGTGGCGAGCCGGTGCAGCGCACCGTGGCCGGTTCCGGGCTGGTCGCGGCGGTGCTCGTGATGCCGGCCGGCGCGGCGGTCGCGCTGATCGGTGCCGGCGCGCCGCCTTGGTGGCAGGCGCGGGCGGCGCTGGCCGCCGTCGCGCTGCCGGCGGTCGCGCTGCACATGGTCCGCCGCCACTGGCCCGACCTGTGGCCGTACGCCGCGACCGGCCTCGCCGTGGCGGCCGTGTTGACCGGTCTCGCGCCGGTGGCCGTACCGGGTGACGAGCCGGTGACGGTCTACGCGGCCGGGGCGGCGCTGCTGGTCGCGCTGGCCGGGTTCCGCACCCGCCCGCTGGCGGTGCTCCCGGTGGCCGGGCTCGGCCTGGCCGCGGTGGCGGTGCTGACCGCCGTGCCGGTCGCCCTGACGGCGCTGGTGACCCCGTACGGCCCGCCGCCGGCCCTCTGGTCCGGTGTCCCGGCTGCCCAACCCGCCCCGGGCGCGGTGCCGGTCGGTGTGGCGCTGTCGGTGCTGGCCCTGGCGGCGGTGCTGGCCGGCTGGCCAGGCGGCCGGACCGGTCCGGCCGCGTCGGTCCGGCCGGCCGATCCCAGCGGTGCCGCCCCGGAGGTGGCCGGCGCAACCGGGGATCGGAGCAGCTGGTGGCGGATCGGTCGGGCCGGCGGATGGCGGGTGGCCGCGGTGGCACTGCCGTTCGTGGCTGGTGCCGGGCCGGTGTGGTTGGTCGCCGCCGCCGCGCCCTGGCCGGTCGTGCCGGCGACGGCGCTGCTCGGCGGCGTGGCCCTGCTGCTGGCCACCGCGCTGCTGACCCCGCCCGCCCCGTTCGTCGGAGCCGGTGTGCCGGTCGGAGTAGTGCTGACCGGGGCCGGGCTGCTCAACCTCCAGGCCACCCGGGCCGGCACGCTGGC
>NZ_JBFBAO010000653.1:0-1541 GCF_040682255.1 Micromonospora sp. NPDC051296
GTTGTGGCTGACTCCACCGGCGGCGTCGCGTGCCGGTAGCCGTTGTCCAGCAGGGTGTACCGGGACTCCACCGGCTCCGGCCGGCGCGGCTCCGGCACCGCCGGGTAGGACGGCTCCGCCGGGTAGGACGGCTCCGCCGGGTAGGACGGCTCCGCCGGGTAGGACGGCTCCGCCGGGTAGGACGGCTCCGCCGGGTACCCCGACTGCCCGCGGTACGCCTGGGCGGGGCGCTGGGGCTCGACCCGGTAGCTCGCCTCGGCCCGGTAGCCCGGCTCGGTGCCGTACGGCCGCTCGGCCTGCTGACCGACGGCCGGGGCCCGCCCCGCGTAGCCGGAGCCCGACCCGCGTCGCGGCAGCGGCGGCTCGGGCGGCGGTGCTTCGTCGGGCCGCCGCTCGGTTGGCGCCTGTTCGGCGCCGCGAGCGCCGAGGCGGGCACGGTCGAGCAGCGCCCGCCACCGCGGTGCCGGTTCGGCGGGCCGTCCCCAACCGGTCTCGCTGCCGTCCACGGCTCGCCTCCCCAGCGCCTCGGTTTCCGTCTGACAGGCTACGAACGAAACCCTATTCAGGCCACACCGGGCCACGTACCGATGTGTCCCGAACCGTCACGGTGTCGGGCTCACGTCACTCTCCATGACGGCGTCTGCCGAGGTGGAAGGCATCAACGGTGCGGTGGCCGGTGGTGCGGACGAGGGTACCGCCGGTGATGGTGACGAATCCGTCACGTTCGGCGGAGCCGGCGAGCGGTCCTGCGGTACCGGATCCGGCGGCGGCGAGGCGGACCCGGGGGTCGGCGTCGGCTCCGGCGTCGGGGCGAGGTCGCGATCGGCCGGCGGTCTGACCACGTCCCACTGCTCGGGCAGCGGCGGGGTGAACACCGTGCGCTCCAGCCGCTGGACCTCCGGCGCCGGGTCGACCACTCGCACGCCAGGTCGGGCCGCCACGCCGCGCAGCGCCGCTGGCGCGGCGCGCACCACCAGCGCGTAGACGCAGGCGCAGCCCGCGCGGTAGGCGGCCGCCTCCTGCGCCGCGACTCGCGCCCCGCTCTCGTACAGCTGGCGCAGCTCACGTTCCTGCGGCCCGCCGCCGCCCAGCCCGGCGGCCCGGGACCGGTAGTCGGCGGCCTCTCGCTCCTTGCGCTCGGCCAGCTCGACCATGCCGGCCGTCACGTCCTCGGGGAGCCGTTGCGCGGGAATCCGGACGATCTCGGTCTGCCGGTCCGGCAGCGGTACCCGGCCGAAGACGACCGCCACGCCCACGTCGCCGACCACCGCCGCGAGCGACTGCGGGGTGAGGTATTCGGTCAACGAGACCAGCGCGTAGGTGCCGTCGCCGAACGCGCCGCCGCCGGCCAGTGCGGCCAGGTCGGCCGCGGACGTCCGCTCGTAGCCGGGGATCGACTCGCCGTCGGCGACCCCCACCCGGGTCACCTCGCCGACGGTCCGGTCCTGGACGGGTGGGCCACCGGTGGCGAGCACGGCGGTGAACAGCACGGCGGCGCAGGACAGCACCGCCACCCACCCGAGCACCGGGGTCCGGGCCGA
>NZ_JBFBAO010000654.1:0-1535 GCF_040682255.1 Micromonospora sp. NPDC051296
AGATCGGCCCCCACGACGTGTTCGGGCAGATCCTGGTGGCCTGCGACGAGATCGCCTACTTCTCCGCCACCGCCGGCGACGAGAAGACCCAGAAGCTGTTCGCCGCGCTGCTACGCGACATCGTGGCCCGGGGCCGCGCCGTCGGCATCATCGTCGCCGCCGCCACCCAACGGCCGTCGTCGGACATCATCCCCACCTCGCTGCGGGACCTGTTCGCGTGGCGCTTCGCGGGACGCTGCACCACCGACGTGTCCTCCGACATCGTGCTCGGGCACGGCTGGGCCGCCCGCGGCTTCTCCTCCAACACCGTCGACCCCAACAACCACGGGGCCGGCTACCTCATCGCCGAAGGCGGCATCCCGACCCTGGTCAAGGCCGCCTACCTCACCGACGCCGACATCATCCGCGTCGCCGACTACGCCGCTTGGACCCGCCGCCACACCAACACCCTCACCCCCGACCACACCGCCCCGGTGAGGGCTGCGGCATGAAGACGAAGACGCCACCCGCTACCCGGGTCCTGGACCTGGTGCTCATCGGCGACGGCGAAGACATCGCCGCACTCACCGCCATCGCCCGCCGCACGGGCTCGCTGGTGTTCCGCTCCGCACCCACCCCGGCCGACAACGGCCGGCAACGGGTGTTCCTCCGGCTCCACCTGCACCACCGATAGAAGAACGGCCGACGAACCGGGACCTGCCCTGAGAAAGCGAACCCGGCTCGCCGACCCAACCACCGCCCACGAAAGGACGTGGCCGCCATGAACCCTACCCAAAAACAGCACCCCACCCCCGGCGCGCTGGCCGACCTGACCCCGGCCGACACCCTGCGCTGCGCCGCCCGCTACCTCGAACTGCGGGGCTGGGCCCAAGGGTCCCTCTACCAGCGGACCACCGACACTCCGTTTCCGCCCGCCTGCGTCACCGGCGCTATCGGCATGGCCGTTGACGGCGACTGCGTGTGGGCCGCCCTGGGCGATAGCCCCGAGGTTGACCGCGCCCTTCGGTTCTTGGCCGACTACCTCCAGCGTGACGGCCGCGTCCGCGAGTCCGACTACCACGGCGCGCTCTGCTACTCCGACCACGAGATCGTTGCCGACTGGAACGACGACGCCACCCAAACCCTGCCCGACGTGTTGGCCATCCTCGGCGACGCCGCCGACGACTACGACCGCGCCCACGGCGGCACCCGATGAGCGCCCGCCTGGACCGCCGGCTACTGACCGCCGGCATGGGTGTCACCGTCGCCCAGCTCGTCACCATCTGGGCCGACCACACCCCGGCCCGTCTCCCCGTACCGGTGGCCTGCCCTCGTTGCGGCCACGCCTACAGCGACAAAGCGCCGCTGTGCCCGACCGCCGCCGTCGTGCGGCCCCTGCTGCGTCGCCGCCGCCACGAGATCCCGGGCGTGCTCGACCCGCTAACCGCCAACCAGCTTGCGGACCTGACCGGCAAACGGCTGTCCACCGCGCTTCCCGCCGAGGTGACCCGATGACCACCGCTGCCCAGATCACCGACCTGACACGTACGTGTCAA
>NZ_JBFBAO010000655.1:0-1530 GCF_040682255.1 Micromonospora sp. NPDC051296
ACCCGCACGACCCACATAACCCCGAGCCACCTGCGAGCCCGACACATACAACTCGCCCGCCACACCCACCGGAACCGGCGACAAACCCGCATCCAGCACGAACACCCGGACGCCGGGGACCGGCCGGCCGATGGCCGGTGGGCTGCCGGGTTCGAGTGGTTCGCTGAGGGTGGCGCAGACCGTGGTCTCGGTCGGCCCGTACGCGTTGATCAGGCGGCGGCCGCGGGACCAGCGTCGAACCACCTCAGGTGGGCAGATCTCGCCGCCGGTCACCACGTACCGAAGCGTCGGCGCCGCCTCCTCCGGCACGGTGGCCAGCAGCGACGCCGGCATCATGACGTGGGTGGCCCTGGCCGCCGTGATGGCAGCGGCGAGCTCGTCGCCGTCGCCGCCCCATCCCGCCGGACCGGGCGCCACAGCCGCGCCGGAGAGCAGAGCCATAACCACGTCGGCGACTGCCACGTCGAAGGTGGGCGCGACCGCCTGGAACACCCGGGTGTCCGGGCCGAGGTCGAGCGCGGCGATGTGCCCGGCGGCCAGCGCCGCGATGCCGCGGTGCTCCACGACCACGCCCTTCGGCGTACCGGTGGAGCCGGAGGTGTAGATGATGTAGGCGGGCGAGGAAACCAGCAACGGCTCGGTTCGGTCCGCGTCCACCGGATCGGTGTCGGGCGATCCGGCCACCGCGTCCAGGGTCTCCGGGTCGTCGAGGAGCAGCATCGGCACGTCCGGGACCGCGGCGGCGAGCGCGTCGAAGTGGCACAGCTCAGTGACCAGAAGCGCGGGCGCCGTGTCGCGGCACATCAGGGCGATCCGCTCGACCGGGTGCTCCGGGTCGAGCGGCAGGTAGATGCCGCCGGCTTTGGCGATGGCGAGGAAGATGACGATCGAGTGCTCGGACCGGTTCAGCGCCACTCCCACCGTGCGGCCGGTGCCGACGCCGCGCCGGATCAGATGATGCGCCATGTGGTTTGCCCGGCGGTTGAGGTCGGCGTACGACACCGTGGTGCCGTCCGACACCACCGCCACCGCATCCGGGGTACGGGCGACCTGCGCCTCGAACAGCGCGGGCAGGGTAGCTGGCTCCGGTGCCGGTACGCCGTGGCTCCACTCGTCGAGCACCAGCTGGCGTTCGGCATCGTCGAGCAGGTCGACCGCGCCGATCGGCCGGTCCGGGTTCGCTGCGGCGCCGGTCAGCAGCCGCACCAGGCGCTCGATCATGGCCCGCACGGTGGCCTCGTCGAACAGATCGATGGCGTACTCCACCTCGCCGTTGAGCCGGATGCCGTCCGGTTCGTGGCTTTCGCGCAGGACGAACGTGAGGTCGAAGCGCGCGGCGCCGGTCTGCGGCGACAGCCCTTCGGCGGTGAGGCCGGACAGCTCCGCGACGTCACCCGAATCGATCACCGAGCCGACGTTGTTGAAGGCGAGCATGACCTGGAAGAGTGGGTGGTAGGCGAGGGAGCGCTGGGGGTTGAGTAGTTCGACGAGGCGCTCGAAGGGCACGTCCTGGTTGGCGTAGGCGGCCAG
>NZ_JBFBAO010000656.1:0-1530 GCF_040682255.1 Micromonospora sp. NPDC051296
AGCAGCTCCGGCGCTCGGGCGACAGTGGCCCCGATGCACGATGCCCGCCGCTCCAGCACCTCCAACGCGGCCCGGGCCACCACCGGCCGGCATAGGATCCGGCAGAATTGTGCTGACCGAAGCCGACGTCACAGGAGAATCCACATGAACCAGGCAGCGAGCAAGCCCGAGATCGGCCCGATCGAGGGTGCCCCGCCGGCCGACCTCGTGATCGAGGACATCACCGTGGGCGAGGGCCCGGAGGCCCAGCCCGGCCAGGTGGCCCGCGTCCACTACGTCGGGGTCTCGCACTCCACCGGTGCCGAGTTCGACGCCTCCTGGAACCGGGGCGACGCGTTCGAGTTCCCGCTCGGCGGCGGCCGGGTCATCGCCGGCTGGGACCAGGGCGTGGTGGGGATGCGGGTCGGGGGTCGCCGCAAGCTGACCATCCCGCCGCACCTCGGCTACGGCAGCCGGGGCGCCGGTGGCGTCATCAAGCCCAACGAGACCCTGGTCTTCGTGGTCGACCTGCTCGGCGTCCGCTGATCCGCGAGTCCGGCGCCGGCCCCCGTGCCCGGCGCCGGACTCGTCGCCGGCACCGAACCGCGGCGCCGGCAGTTCATGCCGCCGGAGCTGACCACGGCGCCCGCCGCGATGCGTCGCCTGCGGTGCCGTGCCGGCGCGTCACACCGCCGCGAGCAGTCGCTCGGGTGCCGCGCCGGCGACGACCGGCATGACCCGGCGCAGGCCGGTGGCGCGCAGCACCCGCTCCACCACCGGCGGCGGGTCCACCAGCACCAGCTCGCCGCCCTGGGCCCGCACCCACAACCGCGCCGCGACCAGCGTGCGCACCCCGGCCGCGGAGAGCACCCGGACGCCGGAGAGATCCACCCGCAGCTCCGGCCGGGCCGGTGCCGCCCAGAGGGCGGCCCGGAACGCGGCGACGGTGGCGATGTCGACCACGCCGACCGCGCGGACGCACACCGCGTGGTCGGACACGGTGGTCTCGACGTGGAACCGCTCCTCGCGCTCTCGCATGAGACGAACCTATCGGCCGGCACCGACACTTCCGCCCTGCCGCGAGATGGTTCCGGGTAAGCCCAGGGCAGGACCCGCAGGACCCGCACATCCACCCTAGGGACGATCCCGGGCCATCAGAGCGACGCCGGGCCGGTCCATGACGGACCGGCCCGGCACGTACGGTCCGGCCGGTCAGCCGCCGCTGGCGGACGGTGCCGGCTCGGGCGAGCCACCGGCCACCGCGCCCGGGTCCGGCGCCTGGGTCGGGGTGGGCTTCAGCCCAGACGGCACCGGCAGCGCGCTGCCCTTGGCGAACTCGTCCCAGCTGACGTTCCAGGCCGTCCAGCCGTTGCCCTCATCGAGCTTGACCTCGGTGCCCTTCACGGTGACCAGGTCGCCGACCTGAGTGATCCCCATCAGCCAGTCGGCGTTGGCGCGCTGACCATCCTGGTGAAGGTGCCGGCGGCCAGATCCGGCTCGATCAGCCCGGTCAGGCCGGCCAGCAGCAGTCCACCGATGGCCACGCAGACC
>NZ_JBFBAO010000657.1:0-1528 GCF_040682255.1 Micromonospora sp. NPDC051296
CGCTCACTGCGCAGACTCTTCCTGTCGGCGGTCTCGTCGGGCACCGTGTCTGGTGCCGGCGATTTCGGGTCGTCGGCGCACCTGGTCCCCACCGGGCCACCGCCTTGCGCGCTCGACCCTAAGAGGTCCGGCATGAGTTCCGCGGGGCCCGGTGGTCCCAGGACACGTATGACTGGCGACAGGGCTGAGCGCCGTTGAGCGCCGATCAGTGAGCGACCGGCTTCCGTGTCCTGAGACCACTGGGTGCCCACCTGCTGCTGCAACAGCAAGGAGGACACCATGAGTGTCGGACACCATCCCTCGATGCGTCGACCAACTGCGGGCATCGACTGGGCCAGCACCGAACACGCCCTCGCGATCGTTGGCCCCGACGGTGTCGAGGTTCAACGGATGATCGTCGAACACACCGCTACGGGCCTGAGGAAGCTGCTGCGCTGCCTGCAGCACACCGGTGTACTCGAGGTCGGTATCGAACGCCCTGACGGGCCCGTCGTCGAGGCCCTCCTCGAGGCAGGGCTCACCGTCTTCGTGATCGCCCCGAACCAGATCAAGCACCTGCGCCGCCGCTACGGGGCAGCCGGCAACAAGGACGACCGCTTCGACGCCTACGTCCTGGCCGACACCGTCCGCACCGATCACCACCGCCTGCGCCCCCTCACCGCCGACTCTCCCGCGACACTCACGTTGCGGATGGTCGTCCGCGCCCGCAAAGACCTCATCGCCGCCCGTGTCGCGATGGCCAATCAACTCCGAGCCCACCTCGAACACGTGCTCCCCGGCGTGATCGGGCTGTTCCGCGACATCGACTCCGCCATCACCCTGAGTTTCCTCACCCGGTTCGCGACCCAGGACAAGGTCGACTGGCTGTCGCCGCGCAGACTGCAGAACTGGCTGCGCAGCGTCTCCTATCCCAACCCGGCACGAGCCGGGCTGCTGCACGCCCATCTGCTCGCGGCTACCCGCGGAACCACCGGTCCTGAAGCCATCGCCCGGGGGCACGTCACCGCCGCGTTGGTGGCTGGGCTTACTACCCTGCGCGAGCAGATCAACGCGCTGGAAGAACAGATCGAGGTCCAGTTGGTCCAGCATCCCGACGCGGAGGTGTTCACGTCCCTGCCCCGGGCGGGGATCGTGCGAGCGGCCCGCCTTCTGGCTGAGATCGGTGACGCCCGCGGTCGCTTCCCGACACCGGAGGCACTCACCTGCCTGGCCGGCGCCGCACCCTCGACCAGGCAGTCCGGGAAAGTGAAAGTCGTCGGCTTCCGCTGGGCCGTCGACAAACAACTCCGTGGCGCGGTCATCGACTTCGCCGGCGACTCCCACCACGCCAACCCCTGGGCCGCCGACCTCTACCAACGAGCCCGAGCTCGGGGCCACGACCACCCCCACGCGACCCGAATCCTCGCCCGCGCCTGGCTGCACGTGATCTGGCGCTGCTGGCAAGACCGCATCCCCTACGACCCCGCCCGCCACCGAGCTCTGCAGGCCGTCCTGGCGACCACCGCTTGACACAGGGCTACTCATGCCG
>NZ_JBFBAO010000658.1:0-1528 GCF_040682255.1 Micromonospora sp. NPDC051296
CGGTCGCCCCGGCCTCGGCGGCCCAGTCGGCGAGCGCCCGGATAAGCCGGGCGGCCAGTCCCTGCCGGCGCGCGGCGGGCAGCACCTCGATCAGGGCAAACGACTCGGTCTGGGGCGCGCAAGGGGCGCGTATCCTCCCGGCGGCACGGCCAACGCTGGTGCAGGGTCGAGGGAGTTGAATAGGCGTGCCTGCTCCGTATCGGGCAGATCGAGCTGTCGGCGTTGAGGCGTCACTAGTGGATTATCGGCTGAAGCCCCTACCGCAACAGCAAGTCGCTTGCCATCTGTCACTATCCCGACACTTACTGTTCTAGTCCTCGCGGTGGTGCTACATCGCGGCCTGCATTCGCTACCCGGACCGACGGGCGATGCTAGGTCACGCAGTACAGCAGGGGAGTACAGCAACCGACGACACCAAGCGGAACCACGGTGACCACCATCAGACCCTCGACCCGCGGTGCGAGGCGGACGGCACCGCGTTGCCGATCTCTGGGGGTCAAAAGGTCGCGCCGGGGTCGAAGATCATCGGGCACATTTCCGGCACAACCGGGACCGCAAAGCCGTGTCAAACGTCGAGTTGCGCGAGCGTCAGGAGCCAGACCTTTGCGATGTCTTCCTGTGCTACGCGTGGGATGACCGGCGCGGTGCTGCTATGGAGTTGCACGACCTGCTGGTAGCAGAGGGCGTGTCGGTCTGGTTCAGCGAGAAGGACATTGTGCTCGGCCAACCGTTCCTGCGGGAAATCGACAGAGGCCTGGCGAAGTCGCGTACGGGTCTCGTTCTGGTCACCCCTGCGCTACTGAAACGTGTCGACCGCCGGGGTGTCTCTGACAAGGAGCTCTCGGAGCTCCTTGCGCGTGACCTGCTGATCCCTGTCGTGCATGAGACGACCTACGACGAGCTCCGGAAGGTTAGCCCCTTGCTTGCCTCTCGAAACGGGTTGAACACGGCGGATGATTCGATGGCTGACATTGCCACTAAGATCGCCGAGCTGGTCGCCGTTGAGGACGACCTGACCGCGCCGCTCACATCGGCGAACTAGGCGTCCGGTGGCGTGCCGGGCGTCGCTCAGCGCTCGGCCCGGACAAAGCAAGCCGCTTCGACCGAGACTGCCGCTGCGGCTGTTCAGACGAGAGTCCCGGGCCGCGCTGGGGCCGTCTGGGCCGTTATTGGGCCGTCGAACGTCGACCAAAAACGACCAACGGTGACCGGCAACACGCAAAGAAACACCAGGTCAGCCGCCATCTGTGGGCGGCTGGCCTGGTGGGCGACGGACGAGTCGACCTGTACACCGGATTCTGCAAGAGCCGTAGGGTGCGGGCATGCCTGAGGAAGAGGAAGTTGTTCTTCGCCTTGACCGGCCAACAGCCACGACGCTCGCAGACCTGATCTACAACGGGCCCACCCCGCGTGGCCGGCCGGCAGGGCGGTCAGCAGCAGCGCGCGGGCCGCCTCGTCGGCGGTCCAGCCGGGCAGGTCGGGCGGCGATCCCGCCGGCGGCCAGCACGTCGAGCAGGTGTTCGCCGAC
>NZ_JBFBAO010000659.1:0-1469 GCF_040682255.1 Micromonospora sp. NPDC051296
GCGAGGTTGCGGTCCGGGTGCGGCACCACCGACACGACGGCCAGTCGATGGCCGGTGGGCTGCGTGAGATCCGCCCGTCCGAGCACCACCGTCGCCGGTCCGGCCGGCACCCCCGCGACAACGCCTGCTCCCCCGTCGCTGAAGCACGACTTCGCCGTGGCAATCCACCGGACATCGACCAATGCCACCGTGCAGCTACGGGCGTCGCCGAAGTACACCTTGCCGACGAACGGATAACGGGAATCCGTCACCGCTTCCGCCCCCGCAACCGCGGAAGCAGGCCCTCCGGCCGACAGACCCGCCGCAGCAACCGCCATCACCGCAGCGCCAATCCAGGCGCCCACGCGTCTACGCACCAACATCCCCCGTAACTCAGACGAGTCATTCCGTGACCCGTCGCGATCATGCAGAGCTCGCAAGGTATCGACGCCGGGAAGATTCTCGATTTACGCCAGATGGACGACAGGTGGCCGACTCCCGGCCAGAGATAGATCATCGGCGGCACAGCCACGCCGCCCTCGGCACCGCGTGCCGCTGTCGCGCCGGCGCTCAGCGGCATCCTGGTGTTCACCGTCTGTGAGCCGTAGGGCTTCCTCGACGTCATTCGGCTGAAGTCTGCTGGGCGGGTTTGACGAGATCCATGGGGGAGTCCACCATCACTACAAATTGGACGGTGCCGCGCACCGTCACCATCGAGCCTCCGTTCAGCCCGGACGGGAGAGACGGGAACCAGAGCCAACCTGAGGCGCATGTTGCGCGTTCGACAGCTGGCGAGGGTGGTCGGTTTCGGCTTCTTGCGGCGACGTTCCCCGCCCTGCTGGTAGCGGCGCTGGGAATGTGGCGGTTGACCGGTCCGGCGCTGTGGGCCGACGAGTTGGCCACCTGGGGTGCGGTCCAGCTGTCCTGGTCCCAACTGTGGCAGCTGTCCGGCTCGGTGGACGCCGTCCTCACGCCGTACTACGTGTTGATGAAGCTCTACACCGACGTGGCCGGCACCTCCACCGTGGCGCTGCGTCTGCCCTCGGTCGCCGCGATCACGGCCGCGACCCTGGTGGTGACCATGCTGGGCCGCCGGCTCGGCGGAACCCAGCTCGGTCTGCTCGCCGGACTGATCTTCGCGATCCTTCCGGTCACCTCCCGGTACGCGCAGGAGGCACGCGGATACTCCTTCGCGATCCTCGGTGCCGCCGTCGCGCTGCTCTACCTGACCCGCCTGGTCGACCGGCCGGGTCGTCGTGATTTCGTCGGCTACGCCGCCGCCGTCGGCTTCACCGGACTGATTCACCCTCTCAACGGCCTGCTCATGCTCACCGGGCACGCCGCCGCGATCGCCTGGTGGCAGCTGCGGCACCGTGAATCATCGTGGCGGGTCACCCGGCGGTGGGCGGTGGCGGCAGCCATTGGCGTGCTACCGGCAGCGACGCTGTCGGTGTGGGGTTCGGGGCAGACCGCCCAGGTCTCCTGGATCA
>NZ_JBFBAO010000660.1:0-1464 GCF_040682255.1 Micromonospora sp. NPDC051296
GGCGTCACCGGTGGTGACGCCCGCCGCGCGGGGGAGGTGATCAGGTCAGCGGAGCCAGCCGAACCGCCGGACGATCGGCAGCCGCGCCCAGGTGCGGCCCAGGCCCCAGGTGTCGCCGGCGTTGGTCACCGCGAGCAGGGCCAGCACCCCGGCGTAGATCAGGTGGTCGTCCATGAAGGGGTTGTTCGCGGGGAGCAGGACGGCCGTCCACATCAGCACCAGCAGCAGGCCGCCGGCCGCAGCGGCGACGCGCACCCCGATGCCGAGCATCAGCGCGGTACCGATGGCCGCCAGACCGATCATGAACAGCCAGTCGGCCCAGGCCGCGCCGGCGATGCCGTTGTAGAACCCCTGGAACGGGCCGGTGGCGCCGAAGGTGAGGAAGCCCTTGGTCGGGCTGCCCCCGTTGAGCCAGGCGTTCTTCGCCTCGGTGGCGAACCCCAGGCCGAACAGCTTGTCCAGGAAGGCCCAGAGGAAGATCCAACCCAGCGCCAGGCGGAGCCCGGCGAGCAGGTAGCGGGTGGCCCGTTCCCGGATGGTCCGCTCCCGGTCGGTCGCGGCCCCCGGGGTGTTGATGGCGACGGTGTTCCGCTCGATCATCGCGGTCATCGTGTCCACGTCCCTTCTGTGCTCCGCACCGCTGTCCCGGTGGCACCTTCATTGGACGCCCGCAGGGCATGGTGCCGGCAGGGCCACCGGGCCGGGCCGGGCGGGACCTTGGACCCCTCTAGCCCAGGACCGAGGGTCAGTCGGCGAGAACCCGGTCGGCGAGCTGGCCGGCCAGCACCGTGGGGGCTTCGGCCAGCGACGGGCCGTACCAGGTCAGATGCCGCCCGGACAGCAGGGCGCAGGGGACGCCCGGAAACGCCTCCGGCCCGTCGTCGCGGGTGAACCGGTACGGCTCGTCCGGCAGCACGACCAGGTCCGGTGCGTCGGCGCGCAGCTGTTCCAGGCTGGGCCGGGGATAACGGTCCGGCTGGTCGGCGTACAGATTGGATACCCCGAGCCGGCGTAGCACGTCCCCGGCGAACGTGTCGGCGCCGAGCACCACCCAGGGGCGCCGCCAGACCGGCACCACCGCCCGCCGGGCGACCGGGGTCCGCGGCAACCCGGCCCAGGCACGGCGGGCCTCGGCCAGCCAGTCGGGCTCCGCTGGCGCGCCCAGGTCGCGGAGCAGATCGGCCAGCTCGATCAGCGCCCCGTCCACGGTGCGCGGGTAGGTCACCCGGACCGGTACGCCCGCGGCGGCCAGCGCGGTGGCGTCCTCGCGCCGGTTCTCCTCGACGTTGAGCAGGACCAGGTCGGGACGCAGCGCGCGGATCCGGTCCAGGTCGGGGTACTTGGTGCCGCCGACCCGAGGCACGTCCAGGTCGGCCGGGTGGCTGCACCAGTCGGTGGCCCCGACCAGTAGCCCGGGCCGGGTCACCGCCACCGCCTCGGTCAGCGAGGGCACCAGCGACACCA
>NZ_JBFBAO010000661.1:0-1461 GCF_040682255.1 Micromonospora sp. NPDC051296
TTCGACGAGGCGCTCGAAGGGCACGTCCTGGTTGGCGTAGGCGGCCAGGTCGGTCCTGCGGACCTGGTCGAGCAACTCGGCGAAGGTCGGGTCGCCCGAGGTGTCCGTCCGCAGCACGAGGGTGTTGACGAAGAAGCCGACCAGGTCGTCCAACGCGTCGTCGGTGCGCCCCGCGACCGGCGTTCCCAAAGTGATGTCGGAGCCCGCACCGAGCCGAGTCAGCAGCGCCGCCACAGCCGCATGCAGCACCATGAACAGACTGACCCGACGCTCACGTGCCACCTCGGCCAACCGCGCATGCAACGACGCCGGCACCACGAACGGCACCGTGCCACCCCGGTACGACGCCACCGCAGGACGCGGACGATCAATCGGCAAACTGATCTGCTCCGGCAACCCCGCCAGCGCCTGCCTCCAGTACCCAAGCTGACCAGCCACCACCGAGCCCGGGTCGTCCTCACTACCCAGCACAGACTGCTGCCACAGCGTGTAGTCCGCGTACTGCACCGGCAGCGCCGACCACCCCGGCATCACCCCCACGGAACGGGCGCGATAAGCCACCGCCAAATCCCGAGCCATGACCGGCATCGACCAACCATCCGCAGCGATGTGATGCACCAACACCAGCACCACATGCTCGGCCGGCGCCAGGCGGAACAGCCACGCCCGCACCGGAATCTCCGCACCAAGATCAAAGCCGTAACGCGCAGCCGACTCCAACTCTCCGGGCAACGAGCCCTCGTCGGTGTCCA
The DNA here is from genome assembly GCF_040682255.1 of Micromonospora sp. NPDC051296. Lineage (NCBI taxonomy): Bacteria > Bacillati > Actinomycetota > Actinomycetes > Micromonosporales > Micromonosporaceae > Micromonospora > Micromonospora sp. NPDC051296. The sequence goes on from NZ_JBFBAO010000661.1 coordinate 753, forward strand.
CCTCAGTCACCACCAACGGCGCCCCATCAGCCGGCAGAATCCGCTGGAACGGGCCATCGGCGTCCTCGACGAACACCGTACGCAAACTCTCGTGCCGACCCACCACATCCGCCAAAGCCACCCGCAACGCAGAAACATCCAGGGCTCCGGTCAGACGGAGCGGAACGAGCATGTTGTACGTGGGGTTCGGGCCCTCAATCCGGTGCTGGAACCACAGGCCGCGCTGGGCGTAAGACAGTGGCACCCGCTCCGGCCGGGACACCGGCACCACCCGGTCACGCACCACGCCCGACTCAGACAACAACCGAGCCAAACCCGCCACCGTCGGCGACTCGAACACCTGCCGAACCGACACCTCCACCTCAAGCACCGACCGAATCCGACTCACCAACCGAGTCACCAACAGCGAATGCCCACCCAAATCAAAAAAACCGTCATCGATACCAACCGACGAAACCCCAAGCACCTCCGCGAACAACCCACACAGAATTTCCTCCCGCGGCGACCGCGCCACCCTCCCCCGACCCGCCACGAACTCCGGCTCCGGCAACGCCGCCCGATCCAGCTTCCCGTTCACCGTCAACGGCAACTCATCCAGCGCGACAACCACCTGCGGCACCATGTAAACAGGCAAACGATCCGCCACCACACCACGAGCCCACACCGGATCCACCGACGCCGGCGTCACATAACCAACCAGCCGATCCCC
>NZ_JBFBAO010000662.1:0-1423 GCF_040682255.1 Micromonospora sp. NPDC051296
GCACGTCGCCGAGGTTCCACACGTCGGCCCGGTGGCGAGCGCGCCCACGGCGGCGAAGGCGTCGGCGGAGGCGCCGCCGGACCACCGGTACAGCTCCACGCTGCGGTCGGTCTGCCCCCGGTGGGCCAGGGCCGTCGCGGCGACGAGGGCGGCCTCGGCCCGCTCGGCCGGTGGTGCCGCGGTGAGCAGGCGGTCGGACAGCCGGAGCGCGAGGTCGAGGTCGCCGGCGAGGGCCGCCGCCCACGCCTGCCGGCCGGCGGCGGGCCGACCGGCGGTGGTGGCCGCGGCGAACAGCTGCGCCGCGAGCGCCGGTTCGACGGCGAGGGCCTCCTCCGCCGCCGCCTCCAGGGTGGCGGCCGGGCAGTCCCCGGCCACCCCGGCGGCGAGCAGCGAACGGACCAGGGGAAGCACCGGCGCGCCCCGGGTCACCTGTAGCTCGGTGAGCCGGCGCCAGATCTCGGTGCGGTCGGTGGCCGGGCTCAACGCGGTCACCGCCCGGCGCACCAGCGGGGTGAGCCGGCCGTCCGCGCCGACCAGCCCGGTCGCCCGGGTCTCGGTGACCAGCTCGTCGACGTCGGCCGGCTCGCGGTCGAGCAGGGCGGCCAGCACGTCGACCGGCAACGGCACGCCGGCGGCCAGGGCGATCAGCAGCCGCCGTGCGTCGGAGGCCAGGTGCTCCAGGTCGGGGCCGAACTGAAGGACGACCTGGCGGGGCGGTTCCGTCGGCAGGCCGGCGGCGGGGTCGTGTTCGCGCAGCGCGCGGACCAGCCACTCGACGTGCCGGGGCAGGCCGCCGGTCTGGGTGTGCACGAAGTCGACCACGTCCGGGTGCCGGCCGAGCCGGGGTACGGCGGCGAGGTAGGCGGCGGTGCGGGTACGGGCGAACGGGGTGAGCAGGATCAGCCGCCCGTCGCGGCGCAGCGTGTCGGTCAGCTCGACCAGCGCCGAGGTCCGGGGCCACGGCCGGTAGCTGACGGCGATCCGGTGCCGGCGGCCGGCCACCAGCCCACGCAGCGTCCGCAGCCGGGCGTCGTCGAGCAGGTGCGCGTCGTCGACCAGCAGCACCGAGTCGGGGTCGACGGCGGCGTCCCGCGCCGGGACGTCGGTCTGCACGGTGACGCCGGCGCGGGTGTAGACACCGGCCAGTTCGTGCAGGTACGCGGTGCGGCCGTGGCCGGCGGGGCCGGTCACACCGAGCGCGAGCGGGGCCGTCGGGTCGGCCGCGACCGCGTCGAGCAGGGCACACGGCTCGGTGTCGAGCACCAGCGGGCACTCCGCCACGCTGCTCATGATCATGGAGGTCATCCTTCGCGCCCCCGGCTGCGCACCAGCGTCCGGCGGGACGGTTTCGGCAGGTCCAGCGGGGTGAATCGGATCGGTGGGCGGGGTGGCGGTTCGTCGTGCGGCGGCTGGTTCTCGGCCG
>NZ_JBFBAO010000663.1:0-1399 GCF_040682255.1 Micromonospora sp. NPDC051296
CCGCCTCTTCACGTCCGAATCGGTCACGGAAGGCCACCCGGACAAGATCGCCGATCAGATCAGCGACGGCATCCTCGACGCCCTGCTCAGCCAGGGACCGGCCCGCCGGTTCCGGGGGCCGGCGCGACCGGCACCCCGATGGACGCGGCCGGGCCGGAAGGTGCCCGGCCGGGGCTGGACGACGGCAGCTACGAGGTGCTGCGTCGGCGGCTCGCCGCGCAGGCCGTCGAGTTGTCCAGGCGGGCGGCGGCGCTCAACGCCCGCCGGCTGGAGGTCTTCGGCGGCACCGAGCTGCGCCTGCTGAGCACCGAGCGGATCCGTACGGAGCACAACTGCGTACCCCGGGACATCGTCTCGGTCGGCGGGCTGATGCTGTTCGGCTACAACGTCTTCATCGGCCTCAAGCCGGAGACGACCGTCGACGATGTCTTCTCGCTGCACCGGTTCGCCCGGCAGGGGGACGCGGACGGCACGGAGGTGTTCCGGTTCGACGAGGCCGGCCCGGACGAGCTGCCCGGCCTGCTGCGTCACCCGCAGTTCGTCCGCGACTTCGGTGAGCTGTACCGCTACTACCGGCAGGCCCGCCTGCTGCAACTGCGCCGGGTCGACGGCCGGCTGCTGGCGGTGTTCCAGATTGGGCCGCGCACCGAGGACATCCGGGTGCTGCGCTGGCAGGTCGGCGTCGACAGCGTCCCCGAGTATCTGGACAGCCGGGGCGAGCGGGACCACGTCTTCCCGCCGACGCACGACTTCGAGTGGATCGAGACCACCCGCGAGAACCACGTCCTCGGCCGGCATCCGCACATCTCCATCGACGGTGAGGTCTTCGTCGAAACGGTCGGCGGCACCCTGACCGTCAAGGTGGAGAACAACACCGAGGTCGGCGAGGGCATCTACAGCGAGCCGGTGGACGAGCCGTTGCAGAGCCTCGCCGACGCCGACGTGCACTGGGCCCGGGTGGGGCCGCTGATCCTGCTGCGGCTGCGGCCGTACAAGGAGACGCAGTGGCGGCACCTGGTCTTCAACACGCTCACCCGCGCGGTGGTCCGGCTCGACGGCATCGGTATCGCCTGCCAGCGGCTGCCCGAGGACCACGGCATCATCTTCCCGGGCGGCTACCACCTGGCCACCGGCGTCACCCGTACCTTCGACACCGAGGTCACCGACCTGGAGTTCGAGCGGGTGGTGCGGTCCCCGAACGGCGAGGACGTGCTCTACGTCTTCCACGCCCGCGCCGACGGCCGCTCCCTGCTGCTGCCGTACAACGCGATCCGCAAGGAGGTCGCGGCGCCGATCCCGTGCCACGGCATTCTCGGCTCTGATGGTGATTGTGTAGTCACCCATCGCTACCCTCCGCTGTTCGTCACATGACAGCACACACCCCGACAGTGTGGTGACT
>NZ_JBFBAO010000664.1:0-1392 GCF_040682255.1 Micromonospora sp. NPDC051296
GCCACGTCCGTGCCGGTGCCCATGGCTAGGCCGAGGTCGGCCTGGGCGAGCGCGGCGGCGTCGTTGACCCCGTCGCCGACCATCGCCACCGCTCGGCCCTTGGCCTGCAACCGGGCGACCACGTCGACCTTCTCGGCGGGCAGCACCTCCGCGATCACCTCGTCGATGCCGACCTCGGCGGCCACCGCCCGGGCGACGGTGGTGTTGTCGCCGGTGAGCAGCACCGGGGTCAGGCCGAGCGCGCGCAGCCGCCGTACCGCCTCGCGGCTGGTCGGCTTGACCTGGTCGGCCACGGCGAGCATTCCCCGGGCCCGACCGTCCCAACCGACCAGCACGGCCGTGCGTCCGGCGGCCTCCGCGTCGGTCGCCGCCCGTGCGAGGTCGTCCGGTACGACCAGATCCCGCTCGCGCAGCAGCCGGGGTCGGCCCAACAGCACCTGACGGCCGTCCACCGTGCCGGTCACGCCCAGCCCCTCGACGTTGGCGAAGCCGGTGACCGGCGGCAGGTTGCCCACCTCGGCGGCACCGGTCACGACCGCCCGGGCCACCGGGTGCTCGGATCCGGACTCCAGGGCGGCGGCCAGCCGGAGCACCTCGGCGCGCTGCTCGCCCTCGCCGGGTGTCACGTCGAGCAGGGTCATCCGGCCGGTGGTCACCGTGCCGGTCTTGTCCAGCACGACGGTGTCCACCCGCCGGGTGGACTCCAGCGCCTCCGGTCCCTTGATCAGAACGCCGAGCTGGGCACCACGCCCGGTGCCGACCAGCAGCGCGGTCGGCGTGGCCAGGCCGAGCGCGCACGGGCAGGCGATGATCAGGACCGCCACCGCCGCGGTGAACGCGGCGGTCGGTCCGGCCCCGCTGCCCAGCCACCAGCCCAGCGTGCCGGCGGCCAGTGCGATCACGATCGGTACGAAGACCCCCGAGATGCGGTCCGCGAGCCGCTGCGCGGCGGCCTTGCCGGTCTGCGCCTGCTCGACCAGCCGGGCCATCTGGGCCAGTTGGGTGTCGGCGCCGACCCGGGTGGCGGTTACCACCAGTCGGCCACCGGCGTTGACGCAGCCGCCGACCACGCTGTCGCCCACCCCGACCTCGACCGGCACCGACTCGCCGGTCACCATGCTGGCGTCGACCGCCGAGGTGCCCTCGTGCACCGTCCCGTCGGTGGCGATCTTCTCGCCGGGCCGCACCACGAACCGGTCCCCCACCGCGAGCTGGTCGACCGGGATCCGGGTCTCCACCCCGCCGCGCAGCACCGAGACGTCCTTGGCACCCAACTCCAGCAGGGCCCGCAGCGCCGCCCCCGCGGTCCGCTTCGAACGGGCCTCGAAGTACCGGCCGGCGAGGATGAACGTGGTCACCCCGGCCGCCGCCTCCAGGTAGATGTTTCCCGCG
>NZ_JBFBAO010000665.1:0-1339 GCF_040682255.1 Micromonospora sp. NPDC051296
CCGGTGGGGACCAGGTGCGCCGACGACCCGAAATCGCCGGCACCAGACACGGTGCCCGACGAGACCGCCGACAGGAAGAGTCTGCGCAGTGAGCGAGCATGCCGACCGCTGAGCGGGGTCCCGTCACCTGGCTGCAGCGGGGGTCTGGTCACGGTGACCGGCTCGGTGGGCTCGGCGTCGGGCGTAGCCGAGCAGGAGAGGGCGGACGTCCTGTCTGTCAGTCGTCGGCTTCGAGGGCAAGGTATTGCCGTCTGGGTCCTGGAACCAGGTGATACGTCCACCGCCGGCCCGAGCAGTGATGCCCGCGGCGTGACTGGACCGGGGTCGCAAGTTGCCACGTCTCTGGCGGCTGTCGCCGCTCGGTCAGGCACCCGACCGGCGGCAGATCCGTGCGCGGAGAGAAGGCACGGAGCCCTGCCAGCGTCGAGCCGAGTGGGCGATCGAGACGCTGCCTGCGCCACGTAGGGTCGTTCGGTGACCGCGTTTGACCGCCGTGCAATACGCCGCAGATCGGGGCGTCGCGGCGAGAGGTTGGCCGATCGGCGCACGCACCTGGAACAGCCGCAGAGGGGCCATTCCTGGTTGTCGAGGGACCAGTACGCTCGCCGCTGTGACTGACGCGCCAGAATTCTGCAGCGGTGACGAGGTTCCCAGTACCGCGCTGGTGGAACGTGTGCTGGCCGAGGCTGCGGAAATGCTGATCGTTGAGGCGTCCGTCGACGAGCTCGACCGGCCCGACGCGGCCCGGATTGTGGTGTCGGGCAAGGAGATTGCTGAGCTGACCCGGTTGCTGGCTGTCGTGGACGGCGGCACCGGAGATCGCTGTCGGTGCATGGGATGGCCGACGATCCTCGTCTCTGATGCCGCTGGCCGCGAGATCGCCCGCTGGACGCTGCACCATCAGACGGGTATCAGAGGCCTCGGACGGTGCGACGCGGACCTGCGTGACGGCCCTGCCCTGACCGACTGGCTAGCTGGGCACGGCTTGACCAGATCGCGTGAGGTGCAGCAGACGCTAGCCCGCCAAGCGGCTGAGGACGAGGCGCGTCGCGTCCAGTGGGTGAAGGCCGCGCCGCTGGCTCTCGCCGAGGCTGCCGAGGCGGCGTCGCGCCGAGAGACCGGCGCGGAGGAAAGGCTCGCCGACCTCGTAGCCCGGCGGTACCCCGACCCCATCGAGCGCATCCGCACCCTGCTGGCGTGGGCTGGCTTCCCGCCTCGCCACACGACCGCGATGGGTGGCACGCACCCCGACGAGCCGATCGCGGCGTTCGCGTGGCCGCTGATCCTCCAGGCCGGCGGGCTGGCCGAACTCGCCGGCACCCGGCTGCAGCTCACCGAC
>NZ_JBFBAO010000666.1:0-1323 GCF_040682255.1 Micromonospora sp. NPDC051296
TACGGCCCGAAGGTGCAGCTGTTCTTCATCACCGGCGCGGACGCCCTGGAGCGGATCCTGAGCTGGAAGGACCTGGACGAGATCTTCGAGCTGGCGCACTTCATCGGGGTCACCCGGCCGGGCTTCGAGTTGACCGACGCCCACCTGCCCGCCGACACGGTCAGCCTGGTGCAGGTGCCGGCGATGGCGATCTCGTCCACCGAATGCCGGGCGCGGGTCGCCCGCGGTGAGCCGCTGTGGTACCTGGTGCCGGACGGTGTGGTGCAGTACATCGCGAAAAGGCGCCTCTACCAGGAGTGATTTGGCTGTTTCATCCCGTTTTGCGGGCGAAACTGGCGAGTCGGGATTCCGGGGCGTGTGAGAGGCTGGGAGCATCGCACGGTTGATCGAAGGAGAACGGTGACAGTTTCCGAACGCGCTCACGAGCTGGCGATCGCCGCCGCCCAGGCCGCGGCCGACAAGAAGGCGCAGGACATCGTCATCATCGACGTGGGCGACCAGCTCGCCATCACCGACGCGTTCCTGCTCGCCGCGGCCCCGAACGAGCGCCAGGTGCTGGCCATCGTCGACGCCATCGAGGAGGCCCTGCTCGACCTGCCGGAGAAGGCGAAGCCGGTCCGGCGCGAGGGCGAACGCGGCGGGCGTTGGGTGCTGCTCGACTACGTCGACATCGTGGTGCACGTCCAGCACACCGAGGAACGCGAGTTCTACGCCCTCGACCGGCTCTGGAAGGACTGCCCGACCATCCCGTTCGTCGACCGGGACCTCGCCCGCGCCGAGGCCGCCGCCGGCTCAGGCGAGTGACCCGGCTGGTCGTCTGGCGGCACGGCAACACCGACTGGAACGCCGCCAGCAGGGTGCAGGGGCAGACCGACGTACCGCTCAACGACCTCGGCCGGGAGCAGGCCCTCCAGGCCGCGCCGCTGCTCGCCGGGCTACGCCCGGACACCATCGTCGCCAGCGACCTGAGCCGCGCGGCGGACACCGCCGCCGCGCTGGCCGCGCTGACCGGCCTGCCGGTGCGCTCCGACGCCCGGCTGCGCGAACGCCACTTCGGCCGCTGGCAGGGGCTCCTTCTCACCGAGGTCGCCGAACAGTTCCCCGACGAGTACGCCCGCTGGCGGGCCGGTGACCCCGATCCGGGCGCGGACATCGAACCGCTGGACGAGCTGGGCAAGCGGATCGGCACCGCGTTGCAGGAGGCCGCCGACGAGGTGGCCGGCGGCACGGTCGTCATCGCCACCCACGGCGGCGCGGCCCGCCAGGGCTGCGGCAACCTGCTCGGCTGGGAACACAGCGTGCTGCGCACCATCGGCTCGCTGC
>NZ_JBFBAO010000667.1:0-1303 GCF_040682255.1 Micromonospora sp. NPDC051296
GGGACCGGCCGGCGCGACGCCCGGCCGGGGCGGCCCGGCCTCAGGGCGGACCGGGCCGGCGTCGACCCGGGGCGGGTCGGCGTCGGAGCCGGGCGGGGCTTCGGTGCGGGCAGCACCTCGGGCGGGACCCGGTGGCATGCCGCCCGGACGACCGGGGCCACCGGGGCCACCGGCCGGAGGGGCGGATACCCCGTCGGGCCGGGCGGCACCGCGCGGCGGACCGGCCGGCGCACCCTCGGGACGGGCTCCCCTCGTCGGCCCCGGCGGCATCCCGTCCGGCCGGGCGGCGCCACGCGGCGGGCCAGCCGACGGCGGCCCGTCCGGGCGAACCGACGCCCGGGCACGGCTGGTGGGCGGCTCGTTCCCATCCGGCCCGCCGGCGGGCGGCCCGGCCGACATGGCTGCCGGACGTCCTCGACCGGGCGGCGGCGTGCCAGGACCCGCAGGTTCCGGTCCGGGGTCGACGGCCCGACGTCCGTCACCAGGTGCCCGGCCCGGCGCGGCGCCCGCGTTCGGACGGCCGGCCGAGGCCCCGCCCGGGATGTCGGTGCCACGGCGGTCGCCGACCACCGGCGTGCCACCCGATGGCGTACCGGCGGGTGCCGCCGGGGTTCCGGGCGGCGTGGCGGGCCGCCGCGTGATGGTCGGCAGCGCCGGGTCGGTGTGGTGGGCGCGGCCGGCCTGCCGCAGCCAGTCGGCCGGCCGCTCCGGGCGGCCGGGCCGGCCGTCGCCGCCCCGTGGGACAGCTGGCCGTTCTCCGGTCTCGCCGGTGCCCGTGACGCGCCCGGAAACCGGTTCGTCGTCGGCCGCACGCCGGCCCCGGGCCGGTGCATCCTCCGCATCGGCCGCGCGGCGGCCACGCACCGGCACGTCCGTCGCAGCGGCCGACCGGTGGCCCGCGGCCGGCGTCTCCACCTCCGGCGTCGCCGGATCCTCCGGCGCGGCGCGGTGCCCACGTGGCGCGTTCTCGCCACGTTCGGGCAGGCCCGCGGCGCCGGACAGCGGACCGGGAACCTGCGGTGCGTTGCCGGACAGCGGCACCACGGGCTGGTCGGCCTCGGTCTCCGCGGCGCGTCGGCGGCCGGCCCGCCGGCCGCTGGCCGGAGCACCAGACGGCCCGCCGGGGGCGGGCGTCAGGCCCGGTGCCGGCCAGCCCGGAACGCTGCCAGCCGGGTCGGTGGGGGGCGTGGGGTCCCCCGCAGCGCGCCGTTTCCCCGTGTCCGAGGTAAAGATCAGCGCCGAGCCCCGCACCGAGTTCGGCAAGGGTGGTGCCCGTCGTACCCGCCGGGCCGGCAAGGTGCCC
>NZ_JBFBAO010000668.1:0-1301 GCF_040682255.1 Micromonospora sp. NPDC051296
ACCGACCGCGGACAGGAACGACCGGCGCATCGCCGGCCGGTCGTGCTGCAGCCGGGCCAGCGCGGCCGGCAGCACCGCCCGGACCGGCTGGGAGAGCGCGGTGACCGTAGACGGTGCTCCGGCGGAACATAAGCAGGACAAGAACGAGCTGGTCATCGCACCGACCGGTGGCCTGGTGACGGGCCGGGACTTCACCGCCGAGATCACCTACGCGGGCAAGCCGAAGGCGCTGAAGAACCAGGCGGTCGGCGAGGGCGGCTGGCTGCACACCTCCGACGGCGCGATCGCCCTCGGCCAGCCCGAGTCGGCCAGCACCTGGTTCCCGGTCAACGACCACCCGTCGGACAAGGCCACCTACCGGTTCGAGATCACCGTCCCGGACGGCCTGACGGCGGTCAGCAACGGGGTGCCGGGCGGCAAGACCAGCGCGGATGGCTGGAGCACCTGGCGCTGGGCCGAGAACACGCCGATGGCCAGCTACCTGAGCATGGTGGCGATCGGGAAATTCCGGATCACCGAGGGCGAGCACAAGGGACGGCCGGTGTTCCACGCGGTGACCACGAAGGTGTCCAAGGGGGCCGCGGACTCCTCGATCGCCAAGACCGTCAAGGTGGCCGACTACCTGGAGACCGTCTTCGGCCCGTACCCGGTCGAGGCGTACGGCGGTGTGGTCGTCTCCGACGAGCGGATCCGGTACGCGCTGGAGACGCAGAGCCGGTCGGTCTACTCTGCGGGCTTCTTCCGCCGGGGCGAGAACACCAGCGTGGTCGCGCACGAGGTCGCCCACCAGTGGTTCGGCAACAGCGTGGCGCTGAGCCGGTGGCAGGACATCTGGCTCAACGAGGGCCTGGCGTCGTACGCCACGTGGCTCTGGGCCGAGCACAGTGACGAGTTCACCGCGAAGGAAGCGTTCGACGTCCGGATGGCACAGGTGCCGGCGGAGGTCTGGCGTACCCCGCCGGGCAAGCCGGGGGTGAAGAACATGTTCAGCGAGTCGGTCTACGAGCGCGGCGCGATGACGGTGCACGCGCTGCGGGTGTCCGTGGGCGACAAGGCGTTCTTCGAGATCCTCAAGACCTGGGCCAAGGAGAAGCGCGACGCCAACGGCACCACGGAGGAGTTCGTGGCGCTGGCGGAGCGGATCTCCGGCAAGAAGCTGGACAAGCTCTTCGACGCCTGGCTCTACGGCAAGAAGAAGCCCGCCAGCCCCAGGCGACGGTGGTGGTGTACTCGCCCGCGCTGTGGGCCGTGGACAGCACCTGGAACATCGCCGCGCCCTGGGCGCCCTGACCGAACCGTTC
>NZ_JBFBAO010000669.1:0-1284 GCF_040682255.1 Micromonospora sp. NPDC051296
GATGGCCGTGCAGTTCCGGGACCCGCAGCGCGCCGACGAGGCACCCGCCTACCGCGCCTGGTTCGAGGCCGCCGGCTTCGAGATGTACGACCCGAAGCACGTCAACGAGGGTGAGGGCGACGTCCTGCTGGCCGGCGACCACCTGCTCGCCGGCACCGGCTTCCGCACCGCGCACGCCTCGCACGCCCAGTTGCAGGAGGTCTTCGGCTACCCGGTGATCACCATGCAGCTGGTCGACCCGCGCTTCTACCACCTGGACACCGCGCTGACCGTGCTCGACGAGCGGACCGTGGCGTACCTGCCGGAGGCGTTCTCGCCCGGCAGCCAGGCCGTATTGCGCCGGTTGTTCCCGGACGCGGTGCACGCCACCATGGCCGACGCCGAGGTGCTCGGCCTGAACGCGGTCAGCGACGGCCGGCACGTGGTGCTGCCCGAGCAGGCCACCGACCTGGCCGCGAAGCTGCGCGACCGGGGCTACCAGACCATCGGCGTCGACCTGTCCGAGCTGCGCAAGGCCGGCGGCGGGCCGAAGTGCTGCACGTTGCGACTCCGTCAGGGAAAGGCGAGCAAGTGATCGAGGACATGCTGCGGACTCCGGCCGCGGTGCAGGACGCGGAGCGGTACACCGCACACAACTACCACCCGCTGCCAGTGGTGATCTCCTCCGCCGAGGGCGTCTGGCTGACCGACGTGGACGGCCGGCGCTACCTCGACTGCCTGGCCGGCTACTCGGCGCTGAACTTCGGCCACCGGCACCCGGCACTGATCGCCGCCGCGCACGCCCAACTCGACAAGCTCACGCTGACCAGCCGGGCCTTCATCCACGACCAGTTCGCCGATTTCTGCCGCGAGCTGGCGGCGCTGTGCGGCAAGGACCTGGTGCTGCCGATGAACACCGGCGCCGAGGCGGTGGAGACCGGCATCAAGGTGGCCCGCAAGTGGGGCTACCAGGTCAAGGGGGTGCCGGCCGGGCAGGCCAACATCGTGGTCGCCGAGGGCAACTTCCACGGGCGTACGACCACCATCGTCAGCTTCTCCACCGACGAGGACGCGCGGGCCGACTTCGGGCCGTACACCCCCGGCTTCCGGATCGTCCCCTACGGCGACCTGGCCGCGCTGGCCGGCGCGATCGACGAGCACACCGTCGCGGTGCTGCTGGAGCCGATCCAGGGCGAGCAGGGTGTGGTGGTGCCGCCGGAGGGCTACCTGCCGGGCGTACGTCAGCTCTGCACCGAGCGCAACGTGCTGTTCATCGCCGACGAGATCCAGTCCGGCCTGGGCCGC
>NZ_JBFBAO010000670.1:0-1260 GCF_040682255.1 Micromonospora sp. NPDC051296
GTTAGCCTCGGTCTTTCGTTAGCTGTTGATCAAGGGCTTTTGACGGCCTGTTGATCTTTTTCAGCGGGTCGTCCAGGACGTGGGCGTGGTGATGGCCCGGCGCGTGGGCCGGGGTCCTCCAGGGCGTTTGTCGGGTCGGGCGGGGCGTGTTCAGGTGAGCGGGCGGGGCAGCGCGGTGAGGCGAGCGAATGCGGTGACGAGTTGCTCGGTCCAGGGCCAGGCTTCGGCGATGCGCAGCCGGGTGCGGCGGGCTGAGCGGGTGAGCCGGGCGGGGACGTGGAGCAGCCGGTAGCGCAGTTTCTTCGGTTCGGCGGTGGCGAGGTCGCCGTCGAGGAGGAGTTGCTGGGTCCAGGCGAGCAGGTCGATGCCGGTGAGTGCGAGTTCCAGCCAGGCGGCGTTGATGGCGAACACGCGGGAGGGGAAGCGGCCGAAGCCGGTGTCCTTGCCGGTGCGGATGCGGTCCTCGACGCGGGCGTGGCCGCGGTGGCGGGCCTCCAGGTGCTGGATCGACCTTTCGCCGGGTGGGGTGTCGGTGGCCATCACCTGGTGGCGCCAGCCTTCGATGGTGTCGAACAGCGTCAGTTGCGCGCCGGGGTGGGGTCGTTCCCGGCGCACGATGAACCGGGTCCCGGCCGGGTAGCCATCGGCCGGGACGAGGCCGGTGATTTCGCAGATCTCGGCGCCGTCGCGGAGGTTGCCGTCGGCGTCGAGGGCGCCGATCCAGCCGGTGGCGTGGCGGATCGCCTCGCGGATCGGTTCGGTGATCGCCACGCCCACACTGAAGAAGGTGTTGATGCCGTGCTCGCGCAGGCTGCGGATGTGGGCCAGGAACCCGTGGGTGCAGCCGGCCGAGTCCGACCGGATGAGGATGTCGGTGCCGTAGCGGTGCGCGTCCGGGATCTGCGCGAGGGCCTGGTCCAGGACGGTGATGTGGTCGGCGGTGGTGTTGGAGCCGGCCCGGCCGGCCCGCAGCAGCCCGGACAGCGCTTCACGGGTGTTGTCCAGGAAGCAGAACAGCGGGTGGTAGCCGAACGTCTTCTTCCACGTCCGGGTCGCTGACTCCTTCTCCGAGTGGCAGATCACGATGGAGGCGTCCAGGTCCAGGACCAGGCCGGGCACCGCCTGCCCGGCCACTACCACGGCGGGCAGGCCACCACGGGTCTCGGCCGTCTGCGCCCACGCCACCTCCCGCGCCTGCGCTCTGGCCGCGCGCAGGCCCGCCAGCGCATCAGCGTCCACAGCCGACAGCAAACGCCAGGC
>NZ_JBFBAO010000671.1:0-1249 GCF_040682255.1 Micromonospora sp. NPDC051296
GGCTGGAGAGCAGGTTGTGCAGCATGATCGCCAGCACGATCGGCAGCGGGAAGAAGAAGACTAGCTGGAACGCGGTGATCGCCAGGGTGTTGCGGAACGCGTCCCAGAACGCGGGGTCCTCGAAGAGGAGTTGGAACTGGCCGAACCCGATCCAGTCGCTGTGCAGGAACGCCTCCAACGGATTGCTCCCGAGGTACGGGTTGTAGTCCTGGAAGGCGATCACGTTGCCGAGGATCGGCACGTAGCTGAAGACCAGCAGGATCACGAAGCCCGGCGCGACCATGGCCAGCAGTTGCCAGTCGCGACGCAGCCGGGTCCGCAGCGGCACCCGCCGGCGGCGGCCGGTGTGGTGGACGCCGGGCCGGGCGGCCGGCGAGGTCGGCCCGCCGGGCCGGGCCTGATCGGGCCCGGCCTCGACGGGTGCGTTGCGAGTGCTCATCATCCAGCCTTGGGCAGCGAGTCGGCGAGCAGCCGCCTCGCCTCCTCCCCACCGCTGGCCTTCCACTCCTGCACGATGGCGTCGACGTCGGACAGCGGCCGGCGACCCCGCAGGACGTCGGTGAACTTGTCCTCCGTCGGCACCTGGTTGGCCTTGTAGGCGGCCGGCATCTCCAGCTTCACCCCGTCCCAGGGGTCCTTCTCCAGGTACTTCACCATCTCGTTGGAGTAACCCAGAGCGTCCCGGACGAAGTTGGGGGTGTCCGGGAAGGGGCCGACCGTGGGGTTGCGACCGCTGATGAAGAAGTACTGGTTCGCGATCTCCTTCCACGCCAGGTCGGTCTTGGCCGGCCCGTTCGGGGTCCGGGTGTGATGCTGGCCCTCCACGCCGAAGTCGCGCAGCTGCGCCTCCTGACTGCCCAGCGGGGCGGAGCACCAGTTCATGATCCGCAGCAGTTCCTCGACGCGCTCCTTGCCGACACCCTTCTTGACGAAGGTGTACGAGATCGGCTCGTCGTCACCCCAGACGAGGGGATCCCCGCCGGTGGCGGAGAAGATCGGCACCGGCTGGATGTTGAGCTTCGCGTTGACCTTCTGGTGCTCGGCCTGGGCGCCCTGCCAGAAACCGAAGCCGGCCTGCTTGAAGACGATCGCGCCGTTCTTGGCGAACAACTGGACGCTGTCCGCGCCCTTGCTGGCCACGAGATCCGGGTGGACCAGCCCGTCCTGGTAGATCTTGGCCATGACCTCCAGCGCCTGGCGGAACTCCGGGGTCTCGTACTTGAACTCGGGCGTCCCGTCGGACTTCAGC
>NZ_JBFBAO010000672.1:0-1232 GCF_040682255.1 Micromonospora sp. NPDC051296
CGACGTGGTGTACGGGGTACGCGCCGACCGCAGCACCGACACGGTCTTCAAGCGGCAGACCGCGCGGGTGTACTACCGCCTGATGCGGCGGATCGCCGGAGAGACAAAGTACCCGCCGCCCCGCGTGATCGCGTTGGCCTGGGACAGCGTCCCAACTTCACCGCCACACCCCGTCATCCCGTGCACGGTCGACGCGCACCTGAGCACCATCCGCACGCTCGGGATCAGCTCCCGCCGACAACTGCGCGGCCAGCCCGATCTCCAAACCTGTCCGAGTCCGTATCAGGACCCCGTTCCGCCGCGCGACGCGATCGGGACCAATCTCGATCTAGCGTCGGGAATGTCACCGGAATATGGACATGCTGATATTAACCACAGCCGTCTCTAAGACCGAGGGTGATCGAATGACGTCGAGTGTGTGGCTCCAGCGGGACGAAGACTTCCAGCCCGGTGTCGAACTTTTCCGTAGCGAGCGCTTTTTCTCACTTTGGTCGTACTCGGCGACGCACAGCCAACTGCTGCTGCGGGCCGATCGCCTTCCCGGATCCGACAGCCGCCTTCCGACGACCGTCGAGGTGCTGTTCACGCCGATCACGGCGGTTCGGATGCAGGACGGGTACAACGGCCTGCTGATCCGGTGCGCCACCGACGAGGAGGCCGCTTCGATCGAGCGGGAGATCACCATCTACCGCCCGGAGGAGGCGCGCGTGCTCATCCTGGAAAGCGAGGGGGTGAGCGGTCACGTCGTTACCCTCGCCGCCGCCTGGCGTGAGGGTGTCCTGTCGCACCTTTTGCCGTCGTTGTTCAACACCGTCAGCCCGTACTACCCGGTGTGGCCGACCAAACCACTCGCCGGGGTCGGCGGCGAGGTCGACATCGCCTCACCCCAGGAGGTCGCGGAGGCGTTCCTCGCTGGCTTGCCGGAGGGCGTGCGCCGAGAGCGACGCGGCTCCGTGTACCTGCTCACCGCGGTGACCGAGACAAACGGCCGCCGGAGCCGACACAACGTCGGGGTCTTCCTGACCGAAGCGGACGCCGAGGAGGCGATGCGGCTGGTCGAGCCCCACGTGCAAAGGTGCTGGGTCGAACCTCTCTCGACGGTGCTGTAGCACCCACCGGCGGCGCATCACAGGCGACCTGGACGCGACGAGGGGCGGGGGGGGCCCGCCCCCCCCCGCCAAAGAAACGGGGGTGGTGGGGGTAAAATAAAAAACACCAACCCCCCCCCCCCA
>NZ_JBFBAO010000673.1:0-1191 GCF_040682255.1 Micromonospora sp. NPDC051296
GCACCAACGCCACGGTCGACGTCTTCGACCCGGCCGCCGGAACCTGGAGCACCCTACCTGCTCACCCCCAGGTCGGCCCTGCCGGCCGTCCGAGCGTCCCCGCAGAGCGCGTTAGCGGCCCCGGGAGTGGACCCGGGACGTGGCCGGCCACCTCGCGAGATGGCCGCGGCTGGGACTCATGTGCTTCATGGAACCCTTTGGGGGCGGAGCGGCTCATGGCACTCACGGGGCCGCCGTTTCCGCCTGCGGCGTTGTGGCCCCCGTCACCGCCGAGCTGGGCATGGGTCGGTGCCAGGGGCCGTTGTACTCGGAGAACCGCAGCGGCCCTGCTCTCGGGCGGTGGTGGGGCCGTTGCATCCCTGGCAGGCGCTCCGCTGATCAGCGCGTTTCTGCCTGTTCCTTCCGACGCGGTAACCGCACCCTCCCTTTCTCCGGGTGTCGTGTCGATCCTCCGACCTGGAAGGTGACGATCATGACTGCTCTTATCCGTAAGGCCGCCCTGACCGCCGCCGGCGCCGTCTGCGCCGGGGGAATGATCGCCGGCCCGACGAGCGCGCTCGCCGCTCCGCAGAGCACCGCCAACCCGCTTGGCGCGGTGACCGAGCGCGGGCACGGCAAGGGTGAGCGACAGCTCAACGTGCGCTACGAGGCCCAGCCGAACTTCTACTACTGTGGCCCGGCCGCCGTGCGTAACGCCCTGACCACCATGGACAAGAACGTCTCGCAGGACGATCTGGCCAAGGAGATGGGCACCACCGAGAACGGCACCGACTCGGCGTACCTGACCACCAAGGCCCTCAACGAGAAGGCCGGCAAGGACCTCTACCGCACCGTGGAGATCCCCGGCCGGAGTGCCGACGGTGCCCAGGCCGACCGGCTGCGTACCGATATCGTCCGCGCCGTTGACGACGGCCGAAGCGTCGTGGCCAACGTCATCGGCACGGCCACGGACACCGATGGGATGAGCCACTCCTTCGCGGGCGGCCACTACATCTCGGTGACCGGCTATCGGGACAACGGTGACCAGGCGAAGATCGCCGACTCCGCCGACCCGTCCCAGGCCGAGTACTGGATCAGCACCGACGCGCTGGCCGACTGGATCGCCAGCCGCGGCTACTCCGCCTGACCCAACCGCAACATCCGGATGATCAGTATGATCGGGAAATGGATGATGTACAGCGCGTACGACGC
>NZ_JBFBAO010000674.1:0-1176 GCF_040682255.1 Micromonospora sp. NPDC051296
ATGGCCCGTAACGGTCAGGACATCGAGTACCGCAGCGTCTCGATCACCCGGGCCGGCTTCACGGACGCGGGCGAGCCGGCCACCGCCAGCTACGCCACCTTGCACTTCGACGGGCATCAGCTCAACGACGCCAAGTCGGAGTTCGTCGGCGCCGGTGACGACTCGGCGGCGAGCACGAAGGCACCGCCGAAGGGCAGGAAGCAGTCCGTCGGTCCGTCGAGCGACGCGCCGCTCGTTCTCGGTGGACTGCTGCCCAAGACCGGTGATCTGGCGCTGGCCTATCCGCCGCTGGGCGCCGGCGCGGCGCTGGCGATCAAGGAGATCAACGCCGCCGGTGGGGTGCTCGGCGAGGACGTGGTCTGGATCGACGGCGACGACGGCACCAACCCGACGGTCGCCAAGGCGACCGTGGCGAGCCACATCGACGCCGGCGTGCACGTCATCATCGGTGCCGGCGCCTCCACAATCTCCGCCGCCGTGCTGCCCGACGTGGTGGACGCCGGCCGGGTCCTGTTCTCCCCGTCGAACACCGCCGCGAGCCTCACCACCGCGGACGACAACGGCCTCTACTTCCGCACCGCACCGCCGGACGGCCTCCAGGGCCGGGCGCTGGCCGACGTGATCCTTCGGGACGGCCCGCAGAAGATCGCGATCGTGGCGCGCAAGGACTCCTACGGCGAGGGCCTCCAGGACATCGTCCGGACCGAGCTGGAACGGGCCGGCTTCGGTGGCGACAAGGTGAAGCTGCTCGGCTACGAGCCCGGCGAGGGCGCCGAGGCACCGCCGATCAACTTCAGCGACGGCGCCAAGCAGATCAAGGCGTTCGGCGCCGACGCGGTACTGATCATCGGCTTCGCCGAGTCCGCCGAGGTGATCAAGGCGCTCGCGGACGCCAACGTGCCCCTGGCGGCGCTGGCGGGCTGACCGGCAAAAGACCGACGGCCGCACCGGATCTCCGGTGCGGCCGTCGCGGTTCACGGGGGTCGTTCAGCGACCGCGCCGCCGCTCCAGGAACTCCGTCATCCGGCGGCGCTTCTCCTCGTCCTCGAAGAGGACCGCCTGGCTGACCAGGTCCAGGTGCGGGTGCGCGGCGGGTGGCGCGTCCACCGCGAGCTTGGTCAGCCGCAGCGCCAGCG
Source organism: Micromonospora sp. NPDC051296 (assembly GCF_040682255.1). Lineage (NCBI taxonomy): Bacteria > Bacillati > Actinomycetota > Actinomycetes > Micromonosporales > Micromonosporaceae > Micromonospora > Micromonospora sp. NPDC051296. Next base: position 1,137 of record NZ_JBFBAO010000674.1, read on the forward strand.
CCGATCCCTTGGCCATCTCGTCGATCAGGTCGTGGGCCGC
>NZ_JBFBAO010000675.1:0-1172 GCF_040682255.1 Micromonospora sp. NPDC051296
CAGCACCCACTGGTCCCGGTACCAGCCGGGGGCCGCGACCAGCTCCGCGTGCCGGCCGCGCTGGACGACCCGGCCGGCGTCCAGCACCACGATCTCGTCCAGCCCGGCGAGACCGCTGAGCCGGTGGGTGATCAGCAGCACCGAGTGCCCGGCCGGGGTGGCAGCCAGCGTCGAGGCGAGCACCTCGTCGGCGGCGACCGGGTCGAGGCCCTCGGTCGGCTCGTCCAGCACCAGCACTCCGGGCGCGGCGAGCAGTGCCCGGGCCAGTGCCAGCCGCTGCCGCTGGCCGCCGGAGAGCTGCGCGCCCTCCTCGCCGACCACGGTGTCCCAGCCGTCCGGCTGGGCCCGGACCCAGTCCGCCAGCCCGGCTGCGGCGGTGGCGGCGGCCAGCGCCTCCTCGTCCGCACCCGGGCGGCCGAGCAGCAGGTTGTCCCGGACCGAGGCGTGGAAGACGTACGCCTCGGCGAGCAGCCCGCCGACCGCCCGGGGCAGCTCGTCGGGTGGGAACGCTGACACGTCCCGGCCGCCCAGGGTGACCCGGCCGCCGTCCGGGCGTACCGCGCCGGTCAGGACCGCGGCCAGCGTGCTCTTGCCCGCGCCGCTCGGCCCGACGACCGCCACCCGGCGGCCCGACGGCAGGTCGAGGTCGAACCCGTCCAGCGCGGCGGGTGCTCCGGCCCGGTACCGGACGGTCACCCCCTCGAAGCACACGTCGGGGGCACCGGGCACCTGGCCCGTGCCGCCGGCACCTGCCGCGCCACGGGTGCCCGCCGAGCCAGCTGCGGTGTCTGCGCCCGTCGGGCGGCCAACCGAAGACGGGGCGGCTGGGCCGGGCTCGGACTGTTCGTTGTCTGGGGCGACGGCCACGAGCTGGGCGACCCGGGCCAGGCCGGAGCGCAGCCCGGTCCACTGCCGGGCGGCACCGACCAGCGCGAGGGCGATCTCCACTGCGGCCAGCGTGCCGACCGCCAGGACGCCGACCAGCACTCCGTCCACCCCGGCCCGGAGCGCGACCAGCACCACCGCGCCGGCGGTCAGCCCGGCCACCAGCACGCCGAGGGCGTCGACGGCGAAACCGAGCGCGGCGAGCCGGCCGGTCTTCCTCGACCTGCACTTCCCAATGGAGGTGCGCGAACGCTCCGGTCTGGCGGTCTTCCAGCCGGTGGCCGAGC
>NZ_JBFBAO010000676.1:0-1166 GCF_040682255.1 Micromonospora sp. NPDC051296
GCGGGGTGGACCTGACCGAGGCCGACCTCGACGGCTGGCGCCGGCAGGTGGCCTGGGTGCCACAGCGGGCCCACCTGTTCGCCGCGTCGCTGGCCGACAACATCCGGCTCGGCAGCCCGGACGCCCCGCCGGTCGCGGTCGTCGCCGCCGTCCGCGACGCCGCCCTCGACGACGTGGTCGCCGCGCTGCCCGAGGGGTTGGACACCCGGCTCGGCGAGCGCGGGCACGGTCTGTCCAGCGGGCAGCGGCAGCGGGTCGCGCTGGCCCGGGCGTTCCTGCGGGACGCCCCCCTGGTCCTGCTCGACGAGCCGACCGCGCGCCTCGACGCCGCCGCCGAGGCGGTGGTGCTGTCGGCCACCCACCGGCTGGTGGCCGGCCGCACCGCGCTGCTGGTCGCGCACCGGCCTGCGCTGCTGGAGGACGCCGACCGCATCCTGCGGGTCGAGGACGGCCGGGTGACCGAGCTGACGCCCACACCGGCCGGGGAGGCCCGATGAGCCCCCCGGAACTGACCGTGCTGCGCCTGGCCCGGCCGTACCTGAAGCGCCTGGTCGGCGCCGGGCTGCTCGCCGCGGCAACCGAGTTCGCCGGGCTGGCCCTGATGGCCACCGCGACCTGGCTGTTGATGACCGCCGCCGACCGGCCTCCGCTGGACCGGCTCACCGTGGCGATCGTCGCGGTGCGGGCGCTCGCCGTCAGCCGGGGCGTGCTGCGCTACACCGAACGCCTCGCCGGCCACGACGCGGTGCTCCGCCTCGTCACCGACGTCCGTACCCGGGTCTTCGCCACCCTGGCCGCCCGGCGCGGCGCCCCGCCACGCACCGGCGACGCCCTGAGTCGGCTGGTCTCCGACGTGGAGGCGGTGCAGGACCTGCTGCTGCGGGTGCTCGTCCCGGGCGCGGCGGCCGGGCTGGTGAGCGTGGCGGCCGTGGGCCTGGCCGCGCTCATCTCACCGCCGGCCGCGCTGGCGCTCGCCGTCGGGCTGTTGGTGGCCGGGGTGGCCCTGCCGGCGCTGGCCACCATCCTGACCCGGCGGGCCGGTGCCGAGGTGGCACCGCTGCGCGGCGCGCTCGCCGCCGATGCGGTCGACCTGACCCACGGTGCCGCCGCTCCAGCGGGTTGTAGGCGGTGAAGGCGTCGTTCACCGCGCTGTCCAGCTGTACGCC
>NZ_JBFBAO010000677.1:0-1165 GCF_040682255.1 Micromonospora sp. NPDC051296
GTGGCCGCGACGTCGATGGCGCACCTCGAACAGATCGTCAACGAACTCGCCGCGTTCGGCAGCACCACCACCAACGTGGTCTACAGCGCCACCCTGCCCTATCGCGGCCCACGGCCGGCGCCGCCCCATCGGTAACCCGGACCCTGCCGCGGCGGGGACCCCGGCCCTCTACGGCCGGGGAGGAACGCCGTCACGGACCGCGGCGTTTCTTGGTTCTCGATGTACTCCTTGACCACCGCCAGCGGCGCGCCGCCGCACGACCCGGCGAAGTACGACGGTGACCACAGGTGCATACGTCGGCGTATGGCTGAAACCGTCACGATCGACCCCCGAACAGCGTGAATGCGGTCGGGTTCCGCCACATCGGGCCCCACCCGCGAGGGCCGAGCGGCACCGAAGCCGACCCTTTTATGTAGGGCGGCCGTCGAGAGTGTCGCGCAGGGCGGGGTTGGCGATGTCCTGGGCCATCGCGCGGGCGAGCGTGAGCTGCTGTGAGCCTTCGGTGCGGCTGCGGTGGATGAGCGCGCGGACGGTGAGTTCGCGCATGGCCGATGCTCCTGCGAGGCGTACCAGTTCGTCGGCCAAGCTGGCGCCTTCGGCGCTGCCGGTAGTGAGCGAGGCTGCGAGGTCGATCAGGCGGGCGCGTATCCACACATACCAGGGTTCGGCGGCGAGGCCGGTCCGGCATGGTGGCAGCGCGTCGCGTCCCTCGTACAGCGCGAGGACGGCCTGGCCATGTGTGACAGCAGCGATCCAGCACTGGTCGCCGGACTCGATGGCCTGCACCCAGGCATAGTCGAGCAGTTCGCGGGCGGTGGACGGGTCGCCCAACGCGACGGCTGCCTCGGCCCGCAGGGACTGCGGGAACGGGGCGAACGCGGTCCAACGTTCGGCGCGGATGATCTTCAGGGACTCGTCGAGTACGTGTGCGGCTTGGGCGTTCTCGTCGCGGAGAAGGTGAATGCGGCCAACCATGGACTGTGACCAGGAGACCTGCCGCCGCTGGCCGCAGCTACGCGCCGTTTCGATGGAGGTGTCGAGTACGCCGAGAGCTGTCTCGTAGTCGCCGGCGTCGGACAGGCTCATGCCGCGTACTCCGAGAATGCGGGCAGCCTCCACTGCGGATGGGCCGTAGGCCTCGGCCCGGCTGAGCCAGTGGTCCACC
>NZ_JBFBAO010000678.1:0-1164 GCF_040682255.1 Micromonospora sp. NPDC051296
GTGGAGACCTCGACCAGGCCGGCGCGGGTCTCCAGATGCAGGACTCCCGGGCCGTGCCGCTCGGCGTAGGCAGCTGCCGACGCGATGGTCGCGTGGCCGCAGAATGGGACTTCTGCCTTCGGGCTGAAGTAGCGCACCGTGAAATGCCCATCCCCGCCAGGCACGAGGAACGCCGTTTCGGAGTATCCGACCTCGGCCGCTATCCGCTGCATCTCCGTGTCACCGAGCCCGGTGGCGTCCAGCACGACACCAGCCGGGTTGCCGCCAGCCGGATCGGCACTGAACGCGGCGTACCGCAGGATCTCCATGATCATGATCCTAGGGCGGAAGCCCACCGAATTCGAGTGCAATCCACACCCCCGCGGCCGCAAGAGCAGCCCGGTAGCCCACACGGCGTGCAGGGCTGGCTGGAACAAGGTCAGCCACATCACCAGTTCCGCCAGTGGAAACACGAGCACGTCGAGAGCGGACCGATCCAGACGAAGCGCCGCGCCCACCGCGCCTGGAGCAGGGCGAGCCGCAGGCCTCAGGTGGTTGCAGGAGACGCCGGCTTCAGACGTTTTCGCTCGACAACGCTTGTTGCCGTCACCACACTCCGCGGCGGCACGTCCTTCGCAACGACGGCGCCCGCGCCGACGACCGAGCCGCGACCGATTGTCACACCAGGGGTGATCGTGGCTGCGGCGCCGATCCACACGTCATCCTCGATGACGATGGGCGCGTGCGTGATGAAGTCGTACCGTTCGTCGAGCTCGACGGGGTGTCCCGCCGTGCTCAGAGTCACTCGGGGGCCGATCAGGACGCGGTCACCGATCGTGATGCCCCCGTAGTCGAGGAAGAAGCATCCCTGATTGATGAACACGCGCTCGCCGAACGATGCGCCAAGCCCGTAATCGCAATAGAACGGGGGCAGGATGGACAGAGAGTCGGGGATCGGTTGACCGAAGATCTCGGTGAGCACCGTCCTGCGCGCGCCGAGGTCGTCAAACGGCAGCCCGTTGAGGCGCGAGGTCAAGGTCATGACGAGCTGTACGCGCGCCGCGAAGGCTCGTGACTCGGGCGTCCGTGTTTGTCAACGGCGGACTGGAACTGACCCCCTAACGACGGATTGGGATTGACCCCCCGGAGGTCGTTTCGTGCTACTTGTCGCGGTCTTTGGTGAGG
>NZ_JBFBAO010000679.1:0-1147 GCF_040682255.1 Micromonospora sp. NPDC051296
GCGGGGCCGGCGATGCCGCCGGCGGTGGCGGCGGTGGCGGCGATGGTGAGGGCGGTCTTACGCAGGATGTCGGTACGCATGATGAGTCACGCCTTCCGTTCGGGGGGCGCGCGGCACCGTGGATGGGGGTGCGGTGGGCCGCGCAGGAAAGGGGGTAAGCCGGTCCGGGTTCGTCGGCGATCCGCAGTGGGGACCTGCACGACGTCCGGGTGAGGTGTAACGCCGGGGGGCGGGGGTTCATTCCGGCCGGCCCGGGTGCGGCGCTCGGGGGCGTCGCGGTGCGGCGCGGGAGAGCGTCGCGGTTACGGCATGTTCAACGACCCGGGGCCGGCCATCATTCCGCCCCGGGGTGGCCCGACCGCCGGGCACCGGACCCGATACCGGACATCCGGTGACGGCCCGAACGACCCCGATCCGGACATCGCGGCCTGTTGCCGCCAGTGACGCGCCATCGGGACAACAACACCGCCCCGTTTCGCGCAGGGGAGGTTGCTCCCATCGTGTCTGCACCCGCTCGGGTCCAGGGGCCGCCACCCCCGGCCCGCCAGCTGGGAAGCTTGCCTACCGGCGTATGTCCGCTATCGGCCGGCGGATGACAGGTGGTTGCCGACGGTCAGTCCTGGGCGGATCGTGTCGCGGTCCGGTCCTGCGGTTCCTGACGAGGAGCGGGGATGCTCGGCTGTGCGGGCCAGGGCAGCTCGGGCGAGCGATGGTAGGTGATCCCGGCCGCCGTCCACCGGACGCCGTGCCCGGCCAGCCGCTCGCGGAACCCGTCCCAGTCGTGAGTGGACCGTGGTGACCAGCCCAGCTCGGCGATCGCGGGGAGCCGGGGGAGCAGCATGAACTCGACCTCGGCGAGCGTCGTCACCGACTCCGTCCACAGTGGTGCCTCGACGCCGAGCACCGCTTCGGCCGGCACATCGGTCAGGTGGGCGGCCGGGTCCCAGTCGTACGCCCGCCGCACGTCGATCAGGCCGGCCCAGTCGTGCCCGATCGGGGTGTTCGGGGCGTACTTCATGTCGAGGTAGGCGTGGTTGCCGGGGGAGAGGATCACTTTGGCGCCCCGGCGTACCGCGTCGGCGGTGACCGGGTCGTCGCCGCTGGTACCCCACCACTGGAGAAGTCGCCCGTCGGTGTGTGCGGCCGC
>NZ_JBFBAO010000680.1:0-1137 GCF_040682255.1 Micromonospora sp. NPDC051296
GATACGGTCCGTTTCGCCGGGGCCGCCTTTGCCCGGCCCGGGGCGGTACGGCCCGCCGCAGCCCCGTCCTGGTCGTCGCCGTCCGGGAGTGCCGGGTTGGTGGCTCCGGGGTGGCCGCCTCCTGGAAGGCGCTGGTCAGCGTGGCGGCTGTCTGTCGTGGGTCGGGGGCGCGCATGATCGCGCCGAGGACGGCTACTCCGGCGGCGCCCGCTTGGACGCAGGCGCGTACCTGGGTGGGGGTCTCGACGCCGCCCAGGGCGAGGGCTGGCACCCGGCTCAGCCGGAGGAGTTCGGCCAATCCCTCGGGTTGCAGCGGCGGGCCGTAGCCGGGCTTGGTGCGGGTGGGGAATACCGGCGAAAGGGTGACGTAGTCCTCGGTGGTCAGTCGGCGCAGCTCCGCCTCGCCGTGGCAGGACCGGCCGACCAGGTCGGCGGCCGGCACCGGGTAGGGACCGGCGGCCGGCAGGTGGAGGGCGACCGGCGACCGGCACGCCAAGTGGAGCAGCGGGTCGGGGCCGGCGACGATGAGGGTGCCGCCGACCTCGGCCAGGATCTGCCGCAGTTCGGTGGCGAGGGCGAGGCGGTCGGCGCGCGGCAGGTCCTTCTCCCGCAGCACCACCCAGCGCACTCCGCCGTCGACGGCCGCCGCCACCACGTCCACCAACGCCCCCCGCGCCACCCGCCGATCGGTCAGCAGCACGACGCCCGAGACCGGTGGGATCTTGGTACGAAGCGGCCCTCCGCGGGGCGGGTTGGTACCAACATCGGCAAGGTGTCGGGTCACAGGTCGGGGCGTCCTTCGTCAGGGGTGGAGGCGAGGGCGTGGAAGCGGCGGGCGATACGGCCGGCACCGAACGCGAGCCGACCGGCCTCGACCGCGTACCGCATCGCGGTGGCCATCGCCACCGGATCCGCGGCCCGGGTCACCGCGCTGGCCAGCAGCACGGCGTCGCAGCCCAGCTCCATGGCCAGGGCCGCGTCGGAGGCGGTGCCGATGCCGGCGTCCAGGATCACCGGCACGTCGACGTCCTGCCGGATGAGCCGGATGTGGTGCGGGTTGTTGATCCCCAGACCCGACCCGATCGGCGCGCCGGCCGGCATCACCGCCGCACAGCCCACGTCGGCGAGACGGCGGGC
>NZ_JBFBAO010000681.1:0-1137 GCF_040682255.1 Micromonospora sp. NPDC051296
GATGTCCAGCTCGTCGTGCACCGCGATCACCTGGCCCGGCGACACCTTGTAGAACTGCGCCAGGCTGGCCACCGGCCCGCCGGAGAGATTCATGTAGGCCAGCGGCTTGGCCAACACCAGCTTCGGGCCACCGAAGCCGAGCCGACCCTCGGCGACCTCCGCCACCGCCCGCCGGTGCCGGCCGAACTTCCCGCCCAGCCGACCGGCCAACAGGTCGACCACCATGAACCCGACGTTGTGCCGGTTGCCCGCGTACTCCCGACCCGGATTGCCCAGGCCGACCACCAGCCACGGCCCGGTCTCGTCCGTCACCGTCGTCCCTTCCGTCATCCCGCGTGGGCCGCCGCCCAGCGGCCGACCCCGATACGCCGACAGGCGCCCCCGGAAACCGGGGACGCCTGTCGCACAGCCTGCGGACCGATCAGGCCTCGGTCTTCGCCTCGGCGCTCTCCTCGCCACCCGCGGCGGCCGGCTCGCCGGCCTCGGCGCCCTCGGAGGACTCGGCGGTCTCCTCGCCGACCCCGGCCTCGATCTCCTCCTCGGCCACCTCGATCTCGGGGAGGGTGGCCTCGAGCTGCTCGGCCGTCGGCGCGGCGGTAACCGTGGCGACCGGCAGCTCCGGGTCGGCGGCCAGCTCGACGCCGGCCGGCAGCTCGACGTCGGCGGCGGTGACCTGGACACCCGGCTCGGCGCCCTCGATCGAAGCCTCCAGGTGATCCGGCACCTTGGTCGCCTCGGCGGTCACCGAGAGGGTGTCGTGGTCGTGCACGATCAGCGTGTCCTTGCCCGCCTCACCGGTCAGCTGGACCGGCACCTCGACGGTGACCTTCTCGCCCCGACGCACCAGCAGCAGGTCGACGTGCTCGAACGTGTCCTTGATCGGGTCACGCTGGATCGCCTTCGGCAGCGCCAGCGCCTGCGTGCCGTCGCTCACCTCGATCGCGAAGAGCTGGTTGGCACCGCCCTTGCGGATGGCGGCCGCGAACTCACGCGCCGGCAGCGCGATGTGCTTGGGCTTCTCGCCATGGCCGTACAGCACGGCGGGCACCTTGCCGGCCCGGCGGGTACGACGGGCACCACCCTTGCCGAACTCGGTGCGGGGCTCGGCGCTGATCTTTACCTCGGACACGGGGAAAC
>NZ_JBFBAO010000682.1:0-1114 GCF_040682255.1 Micromonospora sp. NPDC051296
AAGGAGGCCCACAGGGTGCAGGAGTTTTCGCCGCCGGTGAGGGCGGCGTCGGCGGCGATGATGGCGTTGCGGCCGGTGACGAAGCCGGGGCCGCAGCCCTGCATCTTCAGACCGTCCATGACCAGCTGCATGGAGAGGTTGTTACCGCCGGTGTTCCAGGCGTCGTAGACGTTCGGGTTGAGACCGTGCCGGTCGATGAGGTCCCAGGTCATGTCCCACAGCACCGCCGCCCAGCCGTGGCCGATGCCGTGCGGTGCGGCGAGCGAGGTGCCGTTGAGCCAGCCGCCGGTCTTGATGCTGTCGTAGGTGAACGGCTGGAGATCCATGTTCCGGGAGTACGGCCGCGGCCGGAGACCGTTGCCGGTCCGGTCCTCCTGGAAGAGGACGTAGGGCACCAGGCCACGCGTGCCGTCGGCCGTGTCGAGCTTCGGGTCGAGCAGCGTGGTGATCGCGAAGTAGTCGCTCCAGCCCTCACCCATCTGCTCGTTGCCGCTCAGGCAGTTGATGCCCGGGCCACCGGTCAGGCGGAGCGAGATGCCGTGACCGTACTCGTGCATGACGATGCCGGCGTCAAGGTCGCCGTCCCGGATGCCGGGGTGGCTCGGGTGCTTGCGGACCGAACCGGTGACGTCGCCGGCGGCGATGGCGGCCTTGATGGCGTTGCCGTCGTCCTGCGTCACCGCCACCGCCGGGATGGTGACCGGCGCGGTGGTCATGGCACCGGTGAGCAACGGCGCGTTGCCAGCGATGTTGTGCGCGACCACCACGGCCTTGGCGCCGAGGGACTCGGCGACCTGGGTACGCAGGAGGTAGGTGCAGGCGGTGGTGACACCGTCGACCACCGCGATCCAGCCGCCCGAAGGCAGCGTGCTCGGGTACGCGGAAGTAGCGCAGCCGTTGCCGGCGTACACGAACTGGTGGCCGGGCAGGCCGGCCACGGTCGGTGCCGGGCTGTAGCGCGACCAGGTGGCGTCGAACGAGCCCACGCCGTCGAGGACGACCTGGTTCTGGGCCCCGAGCTGGTTGCCCGGCCACAGGTACATCTGCATCCGGGGGGTGCCGCCGTCGGCGGCCGGGGTGGAGAAGTTGGCGTTGTTGGTGCCGCCGCCGTCCG
>NZ_JBFBAO010000683.1:0-1105 GCF_040682255.1 Micromonospora sp. NPDC051296
GATCATCGTGGCCGGGGTGGCCGTGCTCACCGCGCTGAAGTTCTCCCTGCCGATGGTCGCTTTGTTCTGCGTGGTCGCGGCCATGATGAGCGGCATCGCCAAGCTCGCGGTGGACGCCTCGATCCAGGAACGCATCCCGGAACGGCTGCGGGCCAGCTCGTTCGCCCACTCGGAGACGGTGCTGATGCTCGCCTTCGTGGCCGGCGGCGGGCTGGGGCTGGTCCCCTTCGACGGCCGGATCGGCATCGGCGTCGCCGCCGGGGTCGGGGTGCTGGCCGCCGGGCGGGGGCTGGTGATGGCCCGGCGATTGCGGGCCGAGCGGCTGCGTGGACGGCCACTGACCGACGACGAGCTGGCGGCGGAGGAGCGGGCGGCCGACGAACAGGCCGCCAAGGAGCGGGCCGCCCGTGACCGGGAGGCCGCCGGCACCACCGACACCGCCCCCACCTCACCAGCGCCCTTCCATGGTGGGCCGGATTCCGAGGAGCCCGGCCTCGCGCCGCCGGGTTTCCACATCTACCGTCCGTCGTCGGCGGTCCCCGGTCCGGGCGGCAGCGACGACGAGACCCGACGCAGCTCTCCGGGCCCGATCCCGTGACCGGCCTGCTCGTGGTCACCGCGGTCCCCGCGGAGGCGGAGGCGATCCAGGCCGGTCTCGCCGACCCCACCGTGGCGGTGGTGCCCGTCGGCGTGGGCCCGGCCGTCGCCGGTGCGGCTACCGCCCGTCTGCTGGCGCTCGCCGAGGCGGCCGGCCGACCGTACCGCGGGGTGGTCAGCGCGGGCGTGGCCGGCGGCTTCTCGGGTCTGGTGCAGGTCGGCGACACCGTGCTCGGCACCTGTGCCGTCGCCGCCGACCTGGGTGCGGAGTCATCCGACGGCTTCATCCCCGTCGACGAGCTCGGCATGCCGCCCGAGCTGCTCGGCGGCGGCACCGCCGTCGACGCCGACCCGGGCCTGCTGGCCGTCCTGCGCGCCGCGCTGCCGGCCGCCGCCGTGGGCCCGGTGCTGACGGTCAGTACGGTGACCGGCACCGCCGCCAGCACCGAGGCGCTGCGTCAGCGCCACCCGGACGCGGTGGCCGAGGCCATGGAGGGGTACGGCGTGG
>NZ_JBFBAO010000684.1:0-1099 GCF_040682255.1 Micromonospora sp. NPDC051296
TCTGCGGGTCGGCCCGTGCGCGTGCTGCGGGCCCGGCCCGGTGCGCGTCTGCGGGCCCGGTCCGCCCGGTCCGTGTCGGGCGTACCGGGTCCGTGCAGGGTGCTCTTGTCCGCCGCTCTCCGGTCCCGCACGCCCTGGCCGCAGTGGGTTGGGTGCGCGGTTTGCCGAGCTGATGGCGGAAAGGGATCGTCGACGCGTCGGCGTCCAGTTCGTGTGCGAGCAGGCCGCGGCTGATGCCCGACCTGCCTGACAACCGGGTGGCGTGCAGCCTCGTGGGCGTCGCTGGACCGTCGTGTCCGATTTCGGGCGTGGCCGTGGGCACCCTGGGGCCGGAATCGGCGGCGGGGTGGGGGCGTTGTATCGGGTGGCTGGTCGAGCAGGGCCGCCCGCCCTCCGTGGGTGTGGCCGGCGGTTCGGCGGAATGATCCGGGCCGGTCGGTCGTTGTACATGGTCCCGGCGCCGCGAAGGGCCCTCCCGCCCCGCGAGCCGCCGACCCGGCCGGCCGGGAATGGTGTTGGCCGGTCGGTCGTTGGACATGGTTCCCCCGGTGGGCGCCACCCGCGATGGGTGTGCGGGCCCTCGGATCGCGGATCTGATCCGCCTCTCTTCTTCCCCTCTTGGTCTTTCGGCGCCTGTGTAGGGCGCTCACCCGCGTGCCGTTTCCCCCTTTGTGCCGGCGCGTGGACGTCTACCCCCGAATGGAGTTTTGATCATGAACTCGATGCTGCGTAAGAGTGTTCTGGGTGTTGCTGGTCTGGCTTTCGCCGGTGGCATGTTCGCCGGTCCGGTGGCCGCGTTCGCGGACACCACCCCGGTTGCGGTGAAGCCGGTCGCGGCGGTGCAGGCCGACAAGCCCGACAGTGGCAAGTTGATCCCGAACGGTGTGCAGGGCAAGCAGTCCCGCATCGATCTGAACGCCGAGCAGACCGGCAACGTGAAGGCGATCATCGCGGCGACGAAGAAGGCCGGTATGGACGAGCGTGCGGCGGTGGTGTCGATCGCGACGTCGTTGCAGGAGTCGAAGCTGGAGAACCTGGGTCACCTGGGTGACCGCAACGACCACGACTCGCAGGGCCTGTTCCAGCAGCGTCCGTCCAG
>NZ_JBFBAO010000685.1:0-1083 GCF_040682255.1 Micromonospora sp. NPDC051296
GGGTGCCCCGATACTCCGGTCCGGCCGACCCGTAGCGTCCGGCGCCGTGGTCCGGCCCGTACTGCGGGGCACCGTAGTCCTGGCCGTGCGGCGTGTACTTCCACTTGCTATTCCACGCCTTCCTGCCCCATTTGGCCCCGAAATTGGCTACCCGATAAGCAGTGTTTACCTGCCAATTGTGGAACCGGTTGTTCAGCTTCTTTAGGCCGTTTGCTCTATCTTTGATCCATTTCTTCACCGGCTCCTTCCAGGCGCTACAGGAGCAGCGCTTTGCCTTTCCGTCTAGATCTTCGCTATTGATCGGATCGGCACACGTGTACTCGTAGGTGTTGCAGCTTCCGCCATAGACCGGGTCGACTTGGAGGAATCGGCCGGTGACGGTGTTGTAGAGGCGTACGCCCATCAGGATGATGCCGGACGGGGTGTCGGCGGCGCGTTGTTTGGCGCCGAGCCAGCCGTACCGTTGGCTGCCGGCGTCGGCGGCGTTGCGTGGGGTGCCGTACTCGTTGGCTTCGCTGGTGCGGGAGAGGCCGTCGTCGTCACCGTGGATTGCCGCGATCAGGTCGCCGTGCAGGTTGGCGACCTGCCATTCGACCTGCCCGCTCTCGCTGTCGAAGATGCCCGCCATGCCGGACAGGCCGGCGACCGGCCGGGTGAACAGTTCGTCCGTCTCCTGGGTCCAGGACGGGTTGTCGCTGTCGCTGTCGTAGTGGTGCACCGACTGGACGGCGGTGCCGCTGGTGTTGTCGGTCCAGGAGCGGACCCGCTCACCGGTCACGTCGAGCGTGTAGTCGGTGGTCCGGCCGCCCTGGGTGATGGTGTCGACCAGGTCGGTCGAGTGGTACGCGATCGTCGCGTTGCCTGCGGGCGCCGTGGCGGTGTCGGCTGCCGGCACCGTGGTCGTGCGGCCGAGGGCGTCGTAGACGTACCCGGACGTGTTGACCCGGTCGGCGGTGTCGTATGTCCAGGTCCTCGAAGCCGCCGCCGTCGTGGTCTGGCATACCCCCTCGGCCCCGGAGGCATACTCGGCGACAGTGGTCCGGCTGGTGGAGTTGCTGAACCCGTAGATACGGGTGGTGCACT
>NZ_JBFBAO010000686.1:0-1074 GCF_040682255.1 Micromonospora sp. NPDC051296
CCGGTGATGTCGTCGGCGTTGATGAGTAGGGTCCGGAGCCGGTCGACCGCGAGTAGCAGCTCGGTGCGTAGGTGCCGCAGGGTGTCGGCGGCTTCGGGTAGGTGCGCGGCGGCGGGGATGGGGTCGGTGGCGTGTTGGTCGAGGGTGCGGCCAGTGGCCAGGGCGATCCAGCGGCTGATCGTGTCGAGGTGCAGCATCAGATCCACCCCGCCTGCTAGCTGGTGAGGTGGGCGAGTTCGGCGGGGGTGAGTTGGTCGGGTGTGCGGCTGCGCCAGGCGTCGGAGTGACGCAGGTGCCACCAGCGCAGCAGCGCCCGGCACGCCGAGGCGACGTCTCCGCACACCGGCAGCGGATACGTCATCCCAGGCGGGGTGACCTGATGCAAGGCGCCGATGTACGCGGCCGGCGTCCACCCCTGGTCGGTCTCGGTGACCTCGCCGACGACCCGGTCGGGATAGGGGACGTCGAAGGCGCTGCCGGCCTCGCTGTCGGGCACCACCAGCCACCTGTGCTGCTCACGTCGCCGCAGGATGGCCACACCGCTCGCCGGATCACCGGCATACAGCAGCAGGTACCGCTCGTCGCCGCTGCCGAGCACCGGCCGGTGGTTGCGCCACGCACGGTATGCGGTGACGAGCATGGCCCCGAGCACGATGTGTCGTTCGCGGGCGGCGAGAGCGTCGGTGAGAGTCTGGTGGTAGCCGGCGATGTGTAGGTCGGCGCTGGCGGCCAAGCTGCGGCGGCCCCTGCCAGCGAGGGCATCCACTCGGGTGAGGGCCTCATCGAGGGTGGCGGTGCTGTCGGTGAACTCGCGGGCGGTCTTGTGCAGGATACGGGCGAGGTCGCCGATCGGGTCGAGGGCGGCGGTGTCGTGGCGCCACACGGCCTCGGGCAGGACGTCGTTGGTGCTGGCGGCGATACGCCGCAGCGCCGGATCGGTCAGGAACACCGGAATCTCCTTCACTGGTGGGCGGGTTGTGGGCTGCCTGCATCTCCGGCGTCATGTCCCCCTCGACCATGAGGGTCGTGGGGTCCCCCGGCAGTAGCCGGAGCAGGAAGAAAGTCGACGTGATC
>NZ_JBFBAO010000687.1:0-1053 GCF_040682255.1 Micromonospora sp. NPDC051296
CCGAGCGGACCGCTGGAGGCGGCCCGGGTGCGGTCGGTGACCAACCAGACCCGACACACCCAGATCAACGTCGGCCCGAACACCACCATCGTCGGGCTACGCGGGGCGCGGCTGACCGGCCTCACCCTGATGATCGACCGGGCCCCGAACGTCATCGTCCGCAACATCACCTTCGACGACGCCCGGGACTGCTTCCCCGCCTGGTCCCCCACCGACGGCGAGACCGGCAACTGGAACTCCCAGTACGACCTGCTCTCGGTGCGCCGCAGCGAGAACGTCTGGATCGACCACAACACCTTCACCGACGGCGACAACCCCGACAGCGCCCAGCCGATCCACTTCGGCCGCCCCTACCAGGTGCACGACGGCTCGCTGGACATCACCCACACGGCCAGCCTGGTCACCGCCTCCTGGAACCGCTTCGACGCGCGGGACAAGGTGATGCTGATCGGCTCGTCCAACACCGTCGGCCCGGACGTCGGCCGGCTCAACGTCACCCTGCACCACAACCTGTTCGACGGGTCGTTGCAGCGGCTGCCCCGGGTCCGCTTCGGCCAGGTGGACATCTACAACAACCAGTACAAGCTCGGCGGCGACGGCTTCGAGTACGCCATCGGCGTCGGCGTGCAGTCCGCCGTGTACGCCGAGAACAACCACTTCACCCTCGACGCCGGCGTCAGCGCCGCCGACCTGCTCTACGACTGGGGCGGCACCGCGATCACCACCCGGGGCAACTGGGTCAAGCCGGCGGGCGGGCTACCGCGTCCGGTCGACCTGGTCGGCGTCTACAACGCCGTACACGATCCCGACCTGACGCCCGACGCCGGCTGGACGCCGGCGCTGCGCCACGGCCCGGCGCTGCCGGCCGCGCTGGTGCCACTCGTGGTCGGCCCGCTCGCCGGCGCCGACCGCCTGCCGCTGTAGCCCCGGCTGTTAACAAGGGGCCCCTGCTCTACCTCTTGGGTTCTAGGGGTCGTTGCAACAGCTGATCGTTTCAGGGGTTGCGATGTTCCAGGTTCGCGGGGATCGAGGGCCGCAGGGTCGTAAGAAGCT
>NZ_JBFBAO010000688.1:0-1038 GCF_040682255.1 Micromonospora sp. NPDC051296
GGCACGCTGCCGACGGTGACGGTGACTGACACCCGTACGGCGGATGAGGTGCCGGAGGGTGCGGCGTGGGCGGTGCTGGGTAGCGCGACCGACTTCGTCGGCAGCGCGGGTCAGGCGGCGATCGGTGCCGGGCATCTGGGGTGGAAGCCGCAGCTGATCGACGGCGGCGACACCGGTCTGGTCAGTGAGGGTGAGGAGGTCGTGACGGTTCTGGACGAGGCGACCCAGCCGGGTAACAACGTGGGTCTGGTCGACCAGGAATTGCTGGTCTCGACGTTCGACTCCGGTGCGGTGGCCGAGGGCGCGTACTCGGTCAACGCGGACCTGTTCCTGCGGACTCCGGCGGATGTCGCCGCAGGTGCGTACACCTCGACGTTGACCCTGTCGCTGTTCGAGTAAGACCAGCTGAGAAAAGGGGGCCGCATCGAGCGGCCCCCTTTTCCCGCGGAGCGCTCAGCCGCATTGAACGGCATTCGACGGCACTCGATATTGCCTAGTGGGGGAGTGTGCGCAGGTCAGGGCGGTAAGGGGACGCTGGGTGGCCTGGCCTTTCGGTGGGTGCAGTTTGGCGAAGCGGTAACCGCGTCCGAAGCGCTCACCGGGGTCGGGCGCGAAGCGGTGCCTGACCTGCGGTGATGCGGGTGAGCGGGCTGGCGTGACCTCCCAGAGAACACCGGAGTGGTCATGCTGCGCTGCTCCTTACCTGCCTGGTGTCAACCGCCGTCTGCTGCCTACCTGGCGCCGGCTGAGCGGGCCTTTGCTGCATCGATGTATAACTCTGGAGTCTGCCGCAGACGCGTCTGTACGGGTTCCGAGAGCTGAGACTCGGATCCCACGTGCGGCGCTCTGAGCAGGGCGTTCAGCATGGTGACCTCTTTGGCAAGCCCGAAGGCGTCGACCGTCGGGGCTTCAGGTCATCGCCCTGGGATGCAACGCTCGCTCATGGCTCCCCTCTGTGTCAAGACACCGCTGGGAGCAGAGTTCTATCCTGGGTGGCGGCAGGTCCGGGAAGTGACTTCTCCGAAGAGCCGGCTTGGG
>NZ_JBFBAO010000689.1:0-1022 GCF_040682255.1 Micromonospora sp. NPDC051296
GGGGGAGCACCCGGATCGAGACGTGGGGGCGGTTGCTCATGTTGAGCAGATGTCGCAACTGATCGGCCATCGTGGCGGGATTACCGACGACCCGGAGGAGAACCGCCTCGGAGAGAACGACCTCGAACTTTGGCGCGGGCGGAAGGCGGCGTTCGAGGAGAGTCTGGCGCTTCAGCCGCACCTCGACCAGGCGCTCTCGTTCCTGCTCGGTCATGCGCGATCGGTGCTGGTAGACGCCACGGGCGTAGTCTCGGGTCTGGAGCAGCCCGGGGATCAGGGTGTCGTCGTGCTCTCGGAGACGGGAGGCGGCGGATTCGAGGCCGACGTACATCTCGAACCAGTCGGGGATGGCGTCGCCGTACGAGTGCCACCAACCCTTGGCCTTGGTCTCGTTGGCCACCGCGGTAAGCACGGCGGCCAGCTCAGGCGTTGCGGCGTACAGCTCGCACATGGCCCTGACGTCGAGGGCGCGGACCGGGCCGAGGCCACTTTCGATGCGCCACATCTTCTGCCGGCTGCACTGCATCGCCTCGGCCGCGCCGTCGAGCGTCATTCGCGCCTCGGTACGCAGGTCGCGCAGCGCCCGCCCGAGCTGACGCCGGGGAACTGTCGAACCCATGTCGTCGGCCATCCGCCACCCCTCTCCATGTTGCGTTTTGTTACATCAGGACGCCATCGGTGAAACGCGCGAGCGCCGCCCGGACAATCGATTCACTCGGGCTGCTTTCCCGCAGGGTGATAATGCTCCTGACCATACAAGACACCCCCGACGGCGGCCATTTACGCGCAATTCCCAGGCGCGGAATATCGACGCATGTTGGCGTGGCAGCCGTGGAAGACCTCATTGCTCCGGAGGCGGAACGTCCCGGACGTAGTGCCTCGTCGCGCAACCTTGATCGGGTAACCGGGCCCCGTCCACGCGAGATCTTGGTGTTCTCGGTGTTCTACCAGGCCCTCATGCCGGGGGCGACGGCCTGGCTGCACTCGCTCGGCGAGCCGACCGGCGTCGACCTGGCCCAGAC
>NZ_JBFBAO010000690.1:0-1019 GCF_040682255.1 Micromonospora sp. NPDC051296
TCAGCCTCGCCGGCCGGCAACACCCCATCGGCTACCACCTCGCAGGCCGACGCGTCACCATCCGCCTCGACCGCGGCGTCCTGCACCTGCTCGACGCCGACCGAACCCTGCTGCGCAGCCTGCCCAACCCGCTGACCCCACAAGAGCAGGCCCGCATCCGCGACGCCCGGCCCGCCGGACCACCACCCACCCCGACAACCCAGCCACTCCGCGTCGAACGACGCGTCAGCAGCCGCGGCGTCCTCGCCATCGCCGGTCAGAAAATCCACGTCGGCATCGGCCACGCCGGCCGAACCGTCACCGTCGAAGACGCCGACACCACCTTCCGCGTCCACGACGGCGACCAACTCCTCACCGAAGTACCTCGCACGACCACCAAGCCCATCGGCCGGTTCAAAGTCCGCAAGCCCGAACCCCCACGACAGCGTCGGATAGCCTGCACCGACCGCGACGACAACGGAGCCCGACCATGAAGCTGCCGCCCGGAGCCACCGGCTTCAACCCGCCACCCGGTCACCAGGCGGACCTCAGGGCCTTCACCGCCGTCTGCCACCACGCCGCCCGCACCATCGGCGCCACCGTCACCGGCGTCACTCCTGCCGGCGTCACGCCCAACTTCCACACGATCGACATCACCCACGCCCAGCACCACATCGCGGTGCTGCGGCACACCGCCCTGCCGTTCATCGCCTTCGCCCGCCCCCGAGCCGGCGGCGACGTCACCATCACCTTCGTCGACCATCCCGACCTCGCCGCCGCCATCACCACCCTGACCGACGCCCAGGTCCTCACCGTCGAGCAGCTACGAACCCCGCTGTCACAGGTCGACCTGAGCGCTCTCGACCCCGGCGAGCACGACCAGATCAGCTACTGGAAGCCGACCACCGTCGGCGAGCTGCTGTTCAACTTCTGGGACTGAAGACCCGTAGCCTGAAAGCAGGAACGACCCAAGATCGTCTAGCCGGACGTGTCACGGATCAAGTGACAACGATCCGTAACGCATCAAGTGGAGCCCGACA
>NZ_JBFBAO010000691.1:0-1018 GCF_040682255.1 Micromonospora sp. NPDC051296
TCGAACCGGCCGGTCGCCGTCGGCGACTGCTGGCCGGTGCGGTCCCAGGTGCGCACCGACCACTCGTACGCGGCGCCGGAGCGCAGCGCCGGCCCGGCGTACCGGACGTACGACTGCTGTCCGGAGGCGACCTCGCCCGAGTCCCACACCAGGGCGCCGCCCGGTTCGGCGACGGTGATCCGGTACGCGGTCTGCACCTCGCCGGGGTCCCGGTCCCGCGGCAGCCAGCTGAACCGGGGTGGGCCCTCCACGTTCAGCGGGTGCTCCCGGTCGTCGACCGTCAGCCCCGTCGGGGTCTCCGGGGCGTGGCCTGGCGCGGCGGCCGCGCCGGAGGCGTTGACCAACAGGGCGGCGGCGAGCGTGGCGGTGGCGAGTGCGGCGGTCAGCGGGTGCGCGGGTCGTCGGGACACCTGACTCTCCTCATCGGGCGGCAGATGATCCACTCTCATGAATCGTTTCAGGGAAGTTACCGCGCGATGCCACGGAGATGAAGGCGTTGTGGTGGCCGGATCCGGCCAAGATTCCAGACAGGACAGCGGGCGGCCACTTCCAGGGTGACCGCCCGCTGTCTGTTCAGAACCCGCCCGTCAACCGCGGTTGTCGGAGCCGACGATCGTCCGGCCCGGCTCGACCTGGTCGACCACGAGCCGCCCGTCGGCGATCCGGTCGCGCGGCGCGCGGCCCTCGGACCGCACGTGCAGCGCACGGGCGTCGGCGACACCGAGCTGAGCCAGGTCGAGCTCGATGCGGCCGGTCACGTTGGCCGGCAGGTCGACGACCAGCCGGAACCCGTCACGGCGGTCGAGCGCCACCTCGATCGGCCCGCGGATCGTCGGGACCTTCGCCCGCAACCAGTCCAGCGGACCCGGCTGCGGGGCGATCAGCACCTCGCGGGCGCCGGGCGCGAGCGGCCTGACCCCGGCGACGAACCGGGGCACGACGTTGGCCGGCGCCGACCCCCAGGCGTGCGAGAATGTGGTGTTCGACTTGATCGACGGATCCCACGCCTCCATCACGA
>NZ_JBFBAO010000692.1:0-1002 GCF_040682255.1 Micromonospora sp. NPDC051296
CGCCGGGTACGACGGCCCGGTGGAGGTGGAGGTTTTCGCCGAGGAGGTGTGGTCGCGTCCGGGCCGCGCGGTGCTCGACGAAACGATCACCCGTTATCTCGCGCATGTAGCGGAAGACTCGACGACCTGACCTCCGGCTGCCGCCGGGTCGGGGCGTGATGCGTGCGGCGGTCTCCGCCCACTCCGCGGGTACGCTGCGGATCATGCCGGCGGCAGCGGTACCGGAGCGCATCAGGTGGGCGGTGGAGACGCTGGCCGTCAAACCGACCGACCGGCTGTTGGAGATCGGCTGCGGTGGTGGTGTCGCGGTCGCGCTGCTCTGCCCACGACTGTCGACCGGCAGGATCGTCGCGATCGACCGGTCCGAGACGGCGACCGCCCGGGCCCGGCGGCGCAACGATGCCGACGTCCGAGCTGGTCGGGCGACCATCCGGACGGTCGCCTTCCGCCCGGCCGACATCTCCGCCGTGGGACTGGACAGCGAGCGGTTCGACACGATCTTCGCGATCAACGTGAACCTGTTCTGGACCGGGCCGGCGCGTGACGAACTGGCCCTGGTCAGGAGGCTGCTGGCGCCGGGTGGTGCGGTGTATCTGTGCTACGAGCCGCCACGCGGGCGCGGGGACGAGATCACCGGGAAGGTGACGTCGGCGCTGGCGGCCAGCGGGTTCTCGGTGACGACCAGACGGTCGGCGTCCCTGGCGGGGATCGCCGGCCGCCCTGCCTAGGGCAGCGCGACGGTCGCGAGGTAACCGAGGTGGTCGGACGGCCAACGGCCGTCGGGGGTCCGCCGCTCGGTGCCGAAGACCTCACTCGACACCGGGACCACGGCGCCCCGCACCAGCACCATGTCGATCCGGTGCTTGACGGCGTCGGCCGGTTCGGTCAGGTCGTCGCCCAGGCCGGAGCCAACCGTTCTGCGCGCTGCCATCGAGCACATGCTCGGCGACGGCCCCCACCGCACCGCCGCCGCCACCATCGGCCGCCGGCTACGGGCCGCAG